>JBCAXC010000184.1:0-5359 GCA_038534255.1 Pseudomonadota bacterium | reverse complement strand
ACTCCCGAACCTTGTGAGCAGAGACTGCCGTGGAACCACAGCCGCATCCGACTGCACCGCAAAATCCGGCAGTCGCGAAGTCAGCACCGGCACCACCGTCAGCGCGACAAAAGAGGAAATACAGACCGTCGCCGCGAGCACGAACCCGAACTCCGCAAACAGTCGCCCGGCGGTCGACGGCAAAAACGAGATCGGCAGGAAAACGGACACGAGCGTCGCAGTCGTCGCAACGACCGCAAAAAAGACCTGCCGCGTGCCGAGCACCGCCGCCGCGCGCGACGCCATACCCTGACCACGCAGGCGCTGGATGTTCTCGAGCACGACAATGCTGTCATCCACGACAAGCCCTGTTGCAAGCACAAGCGCCAGCAACGTCACGAGATTGATCGAGTAGCCAAGCATCCAGATCGCAGCAATCGTTCCGATGAGCGAGACCGGGATCGCCACCGCAGGCACCAGCGCCGGGCGTAGCTGACCGATGAACAGGGCAATCACCGCAACAACAATCAGCACAGCAAGCGCCAGGCTGGTCAGCACCTCCGCAATCGCACCGCGAATGAAAACAGCATCGTCCGTTACTGTCTCGATGCTGACACCACGCAGGCGCTGGTTCAATTGCGCGACCGTGCGCGAGACATCCTCGGAGATGCGCACCGTGTTGGACTTCGCACGCCGGATGATGCCGAGATTGATGACGTTTCGCCCGTTGAGACGCACGATGCTCTCCGGATCGTCCGGCCCGAAATACACCTGCGCGACATCGCCAAGCGTTACCGGATCGCGAAGCTGCAGCGCCTCGATCGCCCGCGGATCGGTGACGGACGCGTTCGCGCGCACCAGAACCTCCTGTTCGTCTGACTTGAAGCTGCCGGCAGGAACATCGAATCGCGCGTTCTCCAGCACGTCGACAACATCGCCGATGGACAAGCCGTAGGCCGCGAGCCGGTTGGGCCGAACCACGACGCGCAACACCCGCTCGCGCTCGCCGAAAATCCGGACATCCGCCACGCCGTCAATCGAGAGCAGCGCCGGGATGACATCGTTCTCGACCTGCTGCGTCAGATCATCGAATGCGCGCGTTTCGCTGAACACCGCGAGCCGCACAATAGCGCTCGAATCCGCATCGGCTTTCACGACAAAAAGGTTCTCGACACCATCCGGCAGTTGCCGTTGCACCCGACTGACAGCCTCACGCACGTCGTTGGCCGCATCGATCAGATTGACGCTCGGGCGAAACACGACGCGCAGCCGGAAATTCCCCTCTTCGCTCGACGACCGCAGCTCCGTGATGCCGTTCACGCGAGCAACCGCACTCTCGACTTTCGCGGTCACCTCCGCATCGACAGTCTCGGGCGAGCCGCCCGGGAAGTTGGCGCGCACCGTCACGACCGGCCGATCAACGTCGGGCAACTCACGCACCTCGATCCCGAAAAGGGCGCTGAGCCCAGCGATGATGATGAGCAGGTTGAGGACGGTCGCGAGATACGGGCGCCGCACGCTCATGCTTGCGATATCGTCGCGCTGCGGCAGACCGGCCGCTGTCGGTGCCGTATCCGTCGCGCCGTCCTTATCCGTCTCAGCGCTCATCCGCGGGTTTGCGCCGGGCGCGCCTGACCGCCCTCAGCCGTCGGCAATTTGTCATCCGAAGACCGTGGTTCATCGGAGGCGCCGGCATCGAACACGGCGCGCCCTTCACGCAGACGCTGCACACCTTCGATGACCACGCGCTCATCGCGCTGCACATCCCCCTCGATCAGGACCCGCGCATTCTTCCGCTTGACCGCCCGGACCAGAACACGCGCAGCCTTTCCGTCACGAATGGCCCAGACAAAACTCTCCCCGCCCTTCCACTGAAGCGCGAGTTCCGGGACGCTCGGAAATTCGTCTCCCTCAATCTTGACAGAGACCACGAACGACATGCCGGGACGCAACCGGTCGCCGGTATTGGGAAAGCTTGCCCGGACACTCACGGTGCGCGATTGCGTATCGATGCGACTGTCCACATCCCGGATGACCCCTGAAAACGTATCATCGCCAAGCGCAGGCGTTGTCGCCGTCATCGTCCGTCCGCCAGTCATCGCGGAGAGAAAGACTTCCGGCACATCAAAGGACACAAGGATCTCCGAGCGATCATCAAGAGAGAACAATTCCGTTTGCGGCGTCACGCGGTCACCGATCTCGACAGCGGGAATACCGACAACACCTTGAAACGGCGCAACGACCTGATGGTCGCGGATCAACTCGCGCGCCTGATCCACGGCCAGTTCCGCCTGCCGAAGCGTGGTCTTCGCATCATCAAGGGCCGCCGCAGCAGCAATCCGCCGTTTCGCGAGCCGAGCTGTACGCTTCAGTTTCACCTCGGCGTTGGCGCGCGCACTCTCCGCCACCTTCAACGCGAGGTCCGCCTGCGCGCGCTCCAACCGCAGAAGCATCTGCCCCTGCCTGACCGCTTCCCCTGCACGCACCTGAAGAGCGACGACGGTGCCCTCCGTCTTCGCGAACAGCGTTACCGAACGTAGCGCACGCGCAGTACCGACTGCCGTAATGGTCTCGTCATTGCGACCGACCTCAATCGGCGCTGCGAGGACCGGTGTCGCCCGCTGCCCCCGCCCTCCGCGTCCGCCCCGTGCTCTTCGAGCGCCTGATGACCCGCCGGCACTTCGGCCTGCAGATGTATCGGATAGTGACGAAGCAGGTGCGCCGACGAGCGGCAAGCGCTCGCGGAACGTCCAGCCAAGCGCCACAACGCCCGCAGCAATGGCGAGAATTCCGAGTTGCCTGGAGAGAGACGGACCGGCGCGCATGGAGAGGTTCCTCAATCGCCGACGCGCACGATCACGCGTCGTGAACGCGCCAGCCACCGGAAGGTTAGCACGTTGACGCGCAAAAAAGTTCCGCGCTCACGCGCAATCGTGAACATAGCGGCGCAACCTGACGTCGCGGCTCATGTTCGCGAGCAGAACCTGTTCGCCAAAAAGTGTCTGATGACAGTCAACCTGGAGGGAGCCTCAGCGCCTCGCAAAAGAAGCGCGAATGGTGGGCACGCAGGGATTCGAACCCTGGACCGTGCGATTAAAAGTCGAGATTTTGGGAAATTGAAACAACGACTTGGTGGACAACTTTCCCAGTTCAACCCGACAGAACATCAACAGGTTACGAGCGAAATGACAACAGCGTCATCGGCAGAATGGAGCGCGACGCGGATCCGCACATGAATAGGTATCATCCGGTGTGAAGACTTCCGCGGCCGCACCGCAGATCTGCGGTATCGCCCACCCGCTCACGTGATCATTCCGGAATATGACCCGCACGGGCGCGCATCCCTCGCGCCGCCACAGGACCTCAACGCGACCAGCAGGCGCCGCGACATCCGGCGGATCACTCGCCAAATGCACCCAAGAAGGCACGCCCAACATTGCGATCACAGACGCATGCGGTTGATCCGTGCTCAGACGAACGACGTTGTGCAATCCCGCGCGCGAGCGCTCCGCGTTGTCCCACAGCAGAACCCCGCCAATCGCCAAAGCAATCGCGAACACCAGAACGCGCATCAATCCAAACCCTGCCTAGGCCCTGGCCATTGTCGGAAAGACGTTGCCCCACAGAGTCCGACAATTGGCACGACGCATTTGAACATTAGCACGGTACTGAAAGCACAATGTTTCAACGCTTTGTCCAAGTGCAACACCTCTTAACCGTGGACAAACCTGAAGAGATGCATACGCGACATCAACGGAATCAAGCTAACATCATATTATGGGATTCCGTCTTTCAAAGTATAGTCTGAGCGATAGGATAGCGGCCACGGCGTTGGTCGCTATGCTTTCGGCAGTTTGGATAGCAGCAGAGCAAAACGCGACAACTGTGCGTGAAGCGGAGCGTTACCGGGTTGCTTCGCTATGCGAACGAGCACTGCTGGACATAAGCAAGTCCTACTTGTCCCTTAGCCGCCTATGGGTCGAAATAGGGCGCAAAGAGAGAAATTTAGCCAGCGATGAAAATGTGCGAGAAATCGTTCTGCAGCACAAAGCGAACTACACAACATTTTACTCCTATGCACATTTAATGCCGCAAGAAGGTCGCAAGGCAGCACTGTCAATTGCTGATGCGATCCGCAAAGCAACTAGCTACGCGCTGAACACATCCCCGCTTGTTGAGGTTGAAGTCACCGGGTTTTATCAACTCGAAAAACTCAGGCGTTTTTGCCGGGATATCGTGGCATTGCACGCCACGAAATGAACAACGCAACCGTGCCATCCGTCGTACCGCACGACTAGGACAGGCACCGTTGCTCAGCATTACTGAGCATCGCTTGACCAGCCACGGCGCCTGTTCCGTGTTTTCATCACGGGCGCGCACGTTCCTGCGGACGCCAACCGACCCACGATAGAAATCAAGATCGCCGATGCGAACGCCGTTCACAGCGTGTCTTTGATGCGAGCGCTCACTCCATCAACCGCCGCTGCAATTCTGCGACATTGGATACCATAGTTGCCCAGCGGCAACTCCTCCCGATCAATGCACACGGGATGACTATTCGGACCAGCCGGCACCGCATCCTAGAGAGGTCACCACCGATCGAACGTTATGCGTTTATGTGAACGCGCAAATGCTCTCGGCACTAAGAAAGCATCCGATGGGGAGTCGGATAGTCTTCCAATGATTTCAGGGGCTTAGATGAAAACGGTTCCAGTACATCACGCCCCATCGACAAAAAGTGACAACCGTGGCGGCTAGGTAGAATTATACCATGCCGCAACATGCTGTTTTCTTTGAGAAAAATGGTGGGCACGCAGGGATTCGAACCCTGGACCGTCCGATTAAAAGTCGGATGCTCTACCAACTGAGCTACGTGCCCGTTCGGCGCACATGGGCGCCCGCAACTCCGACTGGCGCGAAGCAGCGACGAGCGCGTTAGCTAGTGCGAACGCATCGGAGCGTCAACCGGCATTCTCACGTCAGACCGATCCGCCGCACCATCAGCCAGCGCCGCCCGCCGTGTCACCGAGCTTTTGATGGGCCTCGCGGCGGAACGCCTGAAATCGCCCTTCAGCGATGGCCGCCCGCATCTGGCCCATCAGCTCCTGATAAAAATGCACGTTGGACCATGTCAGCAGCATCGCTGCGAGATACTCGTTCGCCTTCACCAGATGATGCAGATACGCGCGGGAATAGTCGCGTGTCGCCGGGCAGGTGCTCTCGGAATTAAGGGGAGCCGGATCCTCGGCATGTTTCGCGTTGCGCATGTTGAGCTTGCCGCCCCACGTGTACGCTGTGCCATGGCGCCCGGCCCGCGTTGGCATCACGCAATCGAACATGTCGACACCACGCGCGACACTCTCGACGAGATCACTTGATC
>JBCAXC010000183.1:0-5371 GCA_038534255.1 Pseudomonadota bacterium | reverse complement strand
ACGGTCCGCAACGCACGAACGTCATTGGAGACCGTTGCACCGCGGGTGTCGCCATATGTCTGGTCGCTCGATGCGCGCGGCGAGCAGGTGGTCTTGTCTGGAAGTGTGCCTGACGCGGCGGCCCGCGCGGCGCTGGTTGCGGCAGCGAAGCGACGGTTTCCGGATGCCGATATCTCGGATCAGATGACACTGGGATCCGGCGCTCCGAACGGGCGTGACGCATGGCTTGAACTCACGTCACGCGCAATTTCTGCGACTGCTGATCTCGACCGGCCTACGATTGATCTGGATGACGCGCGGGTCAGCGTGAAGGGTGATACGCGTGATGCCGAGTTGCGCGATACATTCGCGACTCGGCTGCAGGGCTTGTTGCCGGATGGGTTCGAGACGGATGCGGCGGTGGCGCTTGTCGCGCCGGAGGTCGACCCGGCGGAAGACGAAGCGGCGCTCGCAGCCAAGCGGGCGGAGCGCGCCCGCCGCGTGCGGGATCGCGAGGCGCTTGTGGAACGGGCGCGTCAGGCCGCAGCAGAGCGCGAGGCCCAACGGCGCGTCGATCTGGAGACAAAAGCCGCCGAGCGTGCCGCGCGGGAACGGCTCGTCCAGCAAGCACGTGATGCCGCAGCCCAACGGGAGCGTGACCGGCTTGCAGCACTTGCGGCAGAGCAGGATCGTGCAGCGGCAGAAGCCGAGAGGCGTCGCAAGGATGCCGAACGTGCCGCGCGGATTGCGGCGCGGGAACGGCTCGTCCAGCAAGCACGTGATGCCGCAGCCCAACGCGAGCGTGACCGGCTTGCAGCACTTGCGGCAGAGCAGGAGCGTGAAGCGTCGGAAGCAGCCGCGCGGCGCGCGGAGGCTGAACGCGCCGAGGCCGAGCGTCGTGCACAAGCGGCCGAGATTGCGGCGGCTCGTCGTGCGGAGCGTGAGGCGCGCCGGAGAGATTATCGATTGGTCGCGGAGTTTAATGGCACACCATTGCGGATGTGGCGTGATCGCGCGGCGGCACAGTCTGCAGGGCGTGACCCTTCGACGATCGACGCAGCCACATACGGCGAGGCAGCGCAGGACAGCACAGACCGTCTGGTGCTTTCTGGCAAAGTTGGTTCCTCGGCAATGCGGATTGCGCTGCGCAGTATCGCGCGCGCGAGTTTCGATGGCGGTGTTGTCGATCGCCTCGAGGTCATTGATGGTGCGCCCGATGCGTCGTGGCTGAGTGCGTCGCGCGTCGCACTCGCCCAGCTCTCCCGCTTGCGCAATGGCGCGGTGGAGGTGACGAGCGCGCGGCTCGATCTCTATGGCGATGCGACGACGGGTGATGCTGCGCGCGCCGTGCGCACCGCTATCGATCGCGCGGCGCCGGGCCGGTTCGATGTGTCTGCGCTTGTGCTCTCACCGAAGACGCTTGAGGCAGAGGACGTCGAGAAAGTCGTGGCGGCAACGGACACGGTTGATGCCGGGACGTGTGGCAATGTGATGAACACACTTACCAGCCTGGATCCAATCAACTTCGACAGCGAGCGCGCGGAGATTAAAGCGGCAGCGCGCGCCACGCTCGACAAGCTGGCCGCGGTGGCCTTGCGATGTCCGAAGTCGCGCATTCGCGTCGCCGGGCATACGGATTCGCGTGGGCCCGAGAGCTACAACCAGAAGCTCTCAGAAGAGCGTGCCGGAGCTGTCGCCGCGTACCTCGCGGAAAAGGGCGTTGATCGCTCTCGGATGCGGACACGTGGTCTTGGTGAGAGCCAGCCGCTCGTCGACAACGATACGCGCGCCAACCGCGCACGCAACCGGCGCATCGAGTTCACGGTGACGGAACAATAGGGTTTTGGTGGCGGGCGGACTTCGGCGTCCGCACTTTGCCTCAATGGGGAAGACGACGATGATCTATCTGCTTCAGGCACTCTTGCCCTATGCGATCCTCTGCGGATTGCTGGGCTTCGTCGTCGGCTGGTTTGCTTGCGGATATGAGGAGGATGAAAACGCGCAGGGTTGATCGCGCGCTTTCGAGGGACACGCCATGCCGTACTACATCCTCTATACTGCTCTGCTACTCGCCGGATGCTTCTTCGCCGGCGCGTGGCTCGCGTGCCTGACGCGCAAGGTCATCCCGCCGAAACGTCCGGCCTTGGAAACAGCTGGGGCAGCGGCCGGTGCCGCAGCAGGCGCGGCGATCGCGGCCCGCGAGATGGCGCCCGGACCTGTCGTCAGTGATGTGCCTGCGCGTGCGACGAGTATTTTTGGTGATCGGGCTGATACTGATCAGGCCGCGATCAACGCGGATGCACTGGCTGACGATCCTCCGCAGGAAGCGCCGATCGCAGAACTTGAGCCCCATGTCGCGGAAGAGGTGGCACCCGCACCAGAGGTTGCTGCGGAGCCGGAGCCTGAGGTCGTCGCCGCCCCGGAGCCGGAGCCTGTGGACGTGGTTGCGGACGCACCGCCTGTGCCCACGCCAGAAGATGCGGCTCCATCCACTGCAGTTGAAGAGCGCGGTGAGAGCGTCAGCGACGCTGTTGCTGCGGCGACGGCTGCTGCGGCCGCGGTGGTTGCCGCAGCCCGTGTGGACGCAGAGACAGCCGTGGTTCCGGCAGAGGCCAGTGCCGCGGCGGCGACAGATGCGCCGCCAAGCAATGAACTTCCCTCTCCTGATGTCGACGGGTTCGATGTCGAGGCGTTTGTTGCTGCGCAATCGCAGGACGACATGGTTGACGCGCCAGAAGAAGCGTCGGTGGTGGGAGCCGACGTTGAGCCAACATCGAAGCCGAAACCGATTTCGCTCGATCCGGATCCTGAGCCAGCGCCGCGTGAAGAAGAAGAATTCGTCGAGCCGGTTGAGGATCCGGCTCCAATGGCCGAGGCCGAAACAGTTGTCGAGGCAGATAGCAGTGCTGGAGCGGGTGTTGCTGCCGCAGCGGGGGCCGCGGGGCTTGCCGCCACAGCAGCAGTCGGCGCGGTCGCCGACGAACCTGAAAACAACGCGGATTTGCCATTCGCCGCTGCCACGTCTGCGCCCGATGATCTGACGCGCATCAAAGGGATCGATGCGGATACGGGCGCGACACTCAATGACCTCGGCATCTCGACCTACAGTCAGATCGCCGATCTCGACACCGCAGGGGTCGCGCGTGTGAACTCGGAGTTTGATCGGCTAGCGCGCGTGTCGCGCGAGGGGTGGATCGAGCAGGCTGCGCTCCTTGGCGCTGGTGGCGACACGTTCTTCTCGCGCAGGCAGGCTGGAGGCGGACGTTCCGCCACGACCGCGGCGTCGGCGGTAGCGATGCGGGATGCACGACCGGTCGCGGAAGCAGCACCTTCGGTGGAGACAGCACCTTCGGTGGAGACAGCAACTTCGGTGGAGACGGCGCCTTCGGTGGAGACAGTACCCGCGCTGGAAACAGTACCCGTGCCGGAAACAGCACCTTCGGTGGAAGCAGAACCTGCGGTGGAGGCAGTGCCTTCGGTTGAGACGGCGCCTTCGGTGGAAGCAGCACCTTCTGTGGAAACGGCACCTTCGGTGGAGGCAGTACCTTCGGTGGAGACGGCACCTTCGGTGGAGGCAGCACCTTCGGTGGAGACAGCACCTTCGGTGGAGACAGCACCTTCGGTGGAAACAGCAACTCCGGTGGAAACAGCAACTCCGGTGGAAACAGCACCTTCGGTGGAAACAGCACCTTCGGTGGAAACAGCACCTTCGGTGGAAACAGCATCTTCGGTGGAGACAGCGCCTGCGGTGGAGACAGCACCTTCGATGGAGACGGCGTCTTCGGAGGAGGCAGCACCTTCGGTGGAAACAGCACCTTCGGTGGAGACGGCACTTTCGGTGGAGGCAGCCCCTTCGGTGGAAGCAGCACCTTCGGTGGAAACAGCGCCTTCGGTGGAGGCAGCACCTTCGGTGGAAGAGGCTGCGAGCATCGGTGATGAGGTTTTGGTGGAGCCTCCGCTGGAGATGGCGCCTGCAGAAGCGAGCCTTGCACCTGCTCCTATGACGAGCGCGGTCGCAGCGGCCGGGGCTGGCGCAGCACTGGCCGGCGCTGCATCGGCGTCGGATGAGGCGGGCAACGTCGATGCCATGCCATCGCGCGACGGAGAGGCGCGCAGTGACCTGGAAGTTCGGGAAGACCACGCGCCCAGCGCAGAGGCTGAGATTGCCGATACGGCAGCAGACACACCGGAGCCGCTGCGCGATCGCTTGCCGCGAACCGAGCGTGAGACCGATGTTTCAGAAGATCAGGCACGAGAGCAAAGCGGTCGACGGTCAACGTGGGCGGAACGTCAGCGGTCGCGCCGCGGTGGTCGTGAGGAGCGGGATGAGGGGCGCACCTCTCGGTCGGGCGGCGGACGCGTCCTGTCGTCGGCACAGGCGGACGACTTGAAGCGCATCCGTGGCGTTGGCGTTGTGATCGAGAAAAAGCTCAATGCGATGGGCGTGCACTCGTACGCGCAGATCGCAGAGTGGACCGAACAGGATATCGCCGCGGTGAACGATGTGCTCGACTTCAAGGGGCGCATCGAGAACGAGAACTGGATCGCTCAGGCCAAGCTGCTTGCCGAGACCGGCTGATCAATGGCACCGCGCTCGGTGCGCCCACGCGACTCCGAGTTTGCGGTCAACGTCGCGGAGAAATTTGGTGATCGCGTTCTGTGAATAGTCGTCGCGCAGCAGCGGGGCGTGCCCCTCGCCGGGCACCTCAATGGATCGTGCATCGGGGTGAAGCCGGCACATCTTCGCGACGGTCTCGGCTGAGAGCAGGTCCGAGTTGTCGCCGCGAACGACCAGCAGCGGAAAGCGTGCCAGCGCCCGGAATTGCGGCCACATCTCGGGGATGACCGAATTCGACGCGGTGAGCGCGCGTGCGAGCGCTGGATCGTAGCCCGCAACTGGGCGACCGTGGCTGTCGTTGAACCACTGGCGGGCCAGCACGTCCCACTCTGCCGCTGAGACGTTCGGAAAATCCCGACCGTTGATGTCGGCGACGGTGCGTGCTGCGTCCGCCCAGTCAATTGGTGCCGGGATGCGCCCGACATAGCCCACAATCCGCGCGAGACCATTCGCTTCAATGCGTGGGCCGATGTCGTTCATGGTGACTGAGAGCATCATTGTCGGGCGCAGTGCCGCGAGGATCATCGCGATCAGGCCGCCGCGTGATGTGCCGACGATGTGGACCGCCGCCTCATGCTCGCGGGCGACTAGATCGGTGATGTCCAGCGCCTCGATGAACGGAGAATAATTTCGCCAGTCGGTGTCGTGCTCTGATCGCCCGCGCCCGCGATAGTCAACGCTGATCACGCGATGCCCGTTGCTCGCGAGCGTTTCGGCAAGGCGCGTGAAATCGCGGGAATTCCGTGTCAGGCCCGGCAGGCACAGCACGGTATG
>JBCAXC010000182.1:0-5372 GCA_038534255.1 Pseudomonadota bacterium | reverse complement strand
GATTTTTTCTCTGCATAGCTGTCGAGACGCAAAACCGATTGCGGCACTTCGGTGACGAGAGGGAGGATTTTGACGCTGTCGAGACCGCGCCTTCTGAGCGCGTCATGCAGCCCGGCTACGTCCTCGCCTCCGCGGGCCTTCGGCAACATGACGATGGCGGGTGGATGCGCGATGAGGGCATCCAGGTCGTCGTCGTGAGCTTGCGTGTCGCGGGGATTGACGCGCACGCACGTCCGCTCGCGCGGTACGGACCGGCTTTGCAACCACTGCGACATCAGCGTGCGGGCAACCGATTTGCGCGGTTGCGTGACCGAGTCTTCGAGATCGACAATAAGGATATCAGCGCCACTCGTGGCGCACTTGTCCAGTTTGCGTTCGCTGTCGCCTGGAACAAAAAGCAGGGAGCGCATCGTCTCAGGCCATCGGCTTGCGTTTCATGAAAGCCTGGCGGGTGCAGATGGCGACGAGGGTGCCATCCTGCTTGAAGGTCTTGTGCTCAAAGGTGACGATGCCGGCCGTCGGGCGCGAGCGGCTTTCGCGCTTGTCTTTTACCTCCGTAGTGATGTGCACGGTGTCGCCCTGAAAGAGGGGAGCGGGGAATTTAACATCCGTCATGCCGAGGTTGGCGATGGTTGTACCAAGCGTCGTGTCGTTGACGGAGATCCCGATCATCAGCCCGAGCGTGAAGAGCGAGTTCATCAGAGGCTGGCCGAACTCGGTTTCTGTTTCGCAGAAATGGCGGTCGATGTGGAGTGGCTGCGGATTGTGCGTCATCGTGGAGAACATCATATTGTCCATTTCGGTGACGGTACGCCGGATCGGATGCTCGAAGATCTCGCCGATCTCAAATTCGTCGAAATATTTTCCCTTCATGCGCAGGGTTCCTCGCTGATCTGGCACGTTCTGCCCTGTTGTGCGGCCTTCGATGCCTGCGAGGCAAGGTCGGATATCACCCTTTTCTCCGTCCGGCGGTCGCGTTGCTGGGGCAACGGTGTGTGTCGCTTCAGGACGCTCCTTAAGAGTTCGTCAACCACGCAGCCTCTACAGTTACTCGGCAAGTTTGTTGTGTTCCGTGCGCCACGCCGACGTCTGTGTTGTCGGCCGGGCCTGCGGCGCGTTCGTATCGTTCGGGTTGAGTGCGTATGTCCGGTTCGAGTCTTCTGGAAGTCCCGCAGCAGGTCGCGCTTGCGCTCACGCTTGCAAGCAATGCCACCGGGGCTGACTTCGACTATCTGCTGAAAACCGCAGCGCGCGAGAGCAGCTTTCGTCCGGCCGCTGCGTCGCGTTCGTCGTCGGCGCGCGGGTTGTTTCAGTTCATTAACAGCACGTGGTTGCGCACGCTGAAAGAGCAGGGCGCGAAATACGGGCTGCACGAGTTGGCGTCGAAGATCGAGCGGCGTCAGTCGGGACGGTATCATGTGCCGGATCGCGCGGAACGGCGGCGCATTCTCAAGCTGCGTGACAATCCGACGATTGCAGCGCTGATGGCTGGCGCCTTCACGCGCTCGAACGCGGAAATCATGATTGAACGACTCGGTCGCGAACCCTCGGGTGGAGAGCTTTATCTCGCGCACTTTCTCGGGGCGAGTGACGCGGTGCGGATGATCAATCTGGCGCGCACCAATCCGCATTGGCGGGCCGACAAGGCGTTTCCAAGGGCTGCGCGTGCAAACCGGACGATCTTCTATGATGTCCGCGGCAACGGTCGGGCGCGGAGTGTGCGTCAGGTCTATCGTCGGCTCGTGCGGGTGCATACGCGTGGCATCAAGACATCCTCGCAAAACTGGGCGACGCACATCGTCAAGGTGAAGCCGGAGGTGCTGCAACTGCGTCGGTCAAAACCGATCCCGGGTGGCGCGCCGCTTAAGCGTGTTGTCGCGGCGGTGGAGAAAAAATCAGTTCCCCTGCCGAGACGCGTGGTGAGGATGACGTTGCCGGTGCGCAAGACGGCGCCGACGCTTGTGGCGGACGCGGCGTCAACGGCGCTGACGCTGGCGAGCGTTGCGGAGCCGATCACCTCGCTTCTGCGGGGTGCGCTGCACATGCCGAAAGACACGAACAGCCAGAGGCGGCGTCTGATGTTGTCGCTCGCGGACAGCAGTTCCGATCAGTAGAGGAACTGCTCCGTCAGAACGCGTTCCTCGAGCGCACGGTCGGCGTCGAACATCATGAGCAGGTCGATGGATGTATCCATCACGATGTCGACTTGCTCGACAAAGCGGATCTCCTCGTGGTCGGCAACGGCGCTGACCGGACGCTTGGCCGCGTCGAGGACCTGAAATCGGATATGGCCGTGATCCGGAAGTATCGCCCCGCGCCAACGTCGTGGGCGAAACGGGCTGATCGGTGTCAGGGCCAGCAATTGCGCGTTTATCGGCAGGATAGGTCCGTGTGCGGAGAGGTTGTAGGCCGTGCTGCCGGCTGGCGTGGAGACGAGCGCGCCGTCGCAGATCAGTTCGCTCATACGCTCCTTGCCGTCGATTGTGATGCGCAACTTGGCAGCCTGATGGGTTTGGCGGAACAGCGAGACCTCGTTGATCGCGAGCGCGCTCGCCGTCTCGCCCTTTGCATCGCGCGCCGTCATGGAGAGCGGATGAATCGTTGAGACCTGCGCATTCGCCAGGCGCGCTGGGAGGTCGTCTTCGACGTAGTCGTTCATCAGGAAACCGACGGAGCCCTGGTTCATGCCGTAGATCGGGATGCCGGACTTCATGTGCCGGTGAAGCGTCTGAAGCATCAGGCCATCGCCGCCTAGCGCAACGATCACATCAGCTGACGCAGGCGGGGCGTTGCCGTACTTTCGCGCGAGGCGTGCACGCGCGGCCACCGCGTCAGGCGTCGAGCTTGCGACAAACGCAATGTTTTCAGGGGGTGAGCCAGCCATGGCCCCGTCTTGGCCTCATGGCTGAGGCGATGCAAGCGTGATTGTCGCGAGGGGCGGGCGGTTCTCCTCGAGATCCGTCAGGCGAGATCAGCCCGGTGTCACCAGCGTTGGGACGAAAATTGCGGCAATCGCGATGTACGTCAGAGCGTGGAGCAATTGATCGAAGCCGTGGATCTGCCAAAAGCGTGCGCACTGCGGAGTAATCGCGTCGTCGCTGCAGATCCGCTCTTTGCCGTAGTCGATATGGTAGTGCACGAGGAACTCACCGAGCGCGATCATGGCGATGAACTTGGCAGCGCCCGGCGCGAACACGACGAGGACGGCTGCCGTGAGCATCGCATGTAGGCCGGCATGCAGGATGCCGCCCGGGTGGAGATACCGTCCCTTGTTGCAGACCATGTAAGCGGTTTGCATCCCGTAATCCGCGATCGCGTGCTTGATGAGCAGACCGGTCATGACGGTCAGTGTTAGTGCGACGGGTGAGAGATCGGCGAACATGGTGCGAGGCGTGTCTCGTCAGTGGGTGCGGATGGGCCGAAGCCTAGCGTAAAACCGGTCACATCATATGTGCCGCAGGTCACACTTCCGGTCTGTTAACGCCCCCGCGTTGCGCTCCGGAGGTTCAGGCACTCTCTTCAGACCCCGCTGTAGCCACTGAGCAACGTCAGTTGCGATGGGCGAACGCGCGACGCACCCAGTTGCGGCGGCTACCACGAAAGCCCGCGGTGCGGCGTGCACGGCGCTTGGCGCGCACGGTGCGGCGGTAGCGTCGGCGGGCCCGTCGTTCACTCTCAGCCCGGCGAATGCGACGTGCGCGGTAGCGAGCGGCAGCGCGACGCTTGCGGAGGGTGGCGGATTTGCGAATGCGCCGTTTGCTGGCGTGCGTCCGGCGTGGTTTGGCGTCGCCAAACGATGATGCCCCTGCAACGCGGGGTGGCGCGTCCGCCGCTCTGCTCTGTGACGCGGCGCGCACGCCTGGTGCATTGAGGCTCGCTGTGGTTTGCGTCGGCATCGGTGATGGGCGGAATGCGCTGACAGTGATCCGTGATGGGACGGGTATCTGCGCGGGCATCGCGGTGGCTGACGCCGAAGTGATCTCGCGGCGCGCGACCGTCCCTTTCATACTCGGTTTCGTTCGCCTGGCCGCGAACTGTTGCTTCGGCGTTCCGGTCGCGCAAGCCTGGCCGTTGTGGGCCTCGATCAGGATGAGATTGACGTAATCCGGTTGTGTCGGGAGGTCCGCGGAGCCGATCGCAGCAGCAAACCGGGCCATCGCCTTTTCCGATGTGCGGCCCCAATGCCCGGTGCCAGGCCCCGCGTAGCAGCCGACACGCCGCAACTCGCGCTGCATGAGCCGCGCAATCCGTCTCTTCTCTTTCGCAGAAAGTTGCCGCTCGGGCGTCGCTGTAGTGGCAAATAGGGTCGGCGTGTCTGGCTTCGCTGCTCGCGCATGCTTTCGCACGACGGTTGCAGGCTTCGTTTCGGCTGTAATCGCGCTTCGGCGAACCGGGAGCGGCATCGAAGCGATCGTCGTCATTGGCTGATCAAGGACTGCGTAAGGTGAGCGCTGGCTGGATGACGCGCCGGCAGTCTTACCCGGCATTGTGGCGGCCAGCCCATCGCCAAAGACGTCGGCGGCGGTTCGGCTTTGGGGACGCTCTGCGGTGCTCAAATCGGCCGGTGATGCATCCGAAGGAACGGAGGGCGCCGCGGCGTTGGCGGCCACCCTTGCGCGATCACCGGAGAGTGTGATCCCGACGAAACTGCTGAGGCGCCTATGCTCGTTCGCGTCTGGCAGGGCGGAATTGGCGAGCCAGAGGGCGACTGCGAAAATGGCCAGACTTGTCAGGCGCAGCATGATCTCGGCTCCATATGTGGCGCATCACTCCCGGACCCCGAAGCGCGCCAGCTGATTTGACGCGAACTGCCCCCGCCCGCGCTCTTATCTTCACAGACCGTTTACCAAGTTGGAGGCGATGGCTCAACCTTGGGTGGTGTAAGCAACTGAAAGTACATGCTGTTGGAGTGCCGCATGCGCACACCCACACAACGACGCTGGGTTGGCCGCTTCCATACATCTGGTCGTTGGCCGATGCCCCAGGCACGAGATGGTGCGCTAAGCGGGGCATCTGTGGACAACGTGCGGGACCTGTGGCTTTCCACCTCGGCGCGGCACGTGTCTGATTCCCGCCGTGATTGTGGCAAGTCGCCGTAATGGTTAACAAAATTCATCGAATCAACTAGCTTTTCGCGAATCAGGCGGCGCTGTGTTTCGATGTGCCAGTCTGTTGAAAACGAAGCGTCTGCGCAAAGTCACGAGACCGCAAAGCCCGTTGTTGAGGGGCAGCGATCACGGCGCAGTTCAACGGTCGCAGCACAGATTGCGGGCTTTCCTGCACCGATGTGTCGGAGCGACCGTTTCGAGTTCCCAGTCAGTTCAAGCACAGCGCACCGGTCAGGGGGACCGTGCATTGGAGCGGATCTGAGA
>JBCAXC010000181.1:0-5382 GCA_038534255.1 Pseudomonadota bacterium | reverse complement strand
CGCGTGCGCTTGATGCGTTGGCCGGCGTGCCTCTGATCACCGCCGCCGTGTGTAGCGTCATCTTGCTCGCGGCGGTGGCGACCTACGGCACGCTGTCGGAAGAGTTGGTCCCGAAAGAGGACCGGGGGAAAATTCGTGTGTTCATGACGGGACCGGATGGTGTCGGCCTCGACTACACGGATCGTCAGGTGGAGCAAGTTGAGGATATTCTCCGTCCGCTTGTCGAGAGCGGAGTGGCGACCGGGCTATTTTCGATCACCGGGCGATTTGACCCGAACCGCGGGCAGGTCGAAGCGCCGCTGATCGATTGGGGCGATCGTGACCGTGCCGAAGGTGACATCGTTCGTGAGATCAACAAGGAGCTTTCAAATATACCTGGCGTGAGAGCGCGGGCATGGCGCTCGAACAGTCTCAACCTGCGTGGTGCAGGCGGCGGGCTTCGCTTTGCGTTGATCGGGGGAGATTATCAGGCGCTTGCACGCGATGCTGAGGCGCTCGTCGTTGCGCTGGAGCGGGATGCGGCGGCGGTTGAAAATATGCGGGTCGAGTTCCGCGCGACGCAGCCGCAGCTCTCGCTTCAGATCAATCGCCTGCGCGCGGCTGATCTCGATGTGCCGCTTGATGCGCTGGCGTCGACCATCCGCGCGCTCGTCGACAGCGATGAGGTGGCGGAGTTGACGGTGGGTGACAAGCGCGTTCCGATCATCGTCCAGTCCGCATCCGGTGCTGTGACGCAGCCGAGCGATCTGCGGAACCTCTTTGTTGCGTCGCGATCGGGTCGCCTGGTTTCGCTTTCGCAGGTCGTGACACTCACGGAGACGGCCGTTGCAGCGGAGCTTGACCGGCATGCGCAGCGCCGCGCCGTGGAAGTGTTTGCCGATACCGCAGACGGGTTCTCGCTGCGGGAGGCGGTGGCGGCAGTAGAGCAAGTCGCGCGGGCACAGCTCGGTGACGATACCGGGCTGATCTTTCTTGATGAGGCGGCCGCGCTGAACGAAACGGCGTCCGGCGTCACCATCACGTTTCTGATCGCCTTGCTCATCGTGTTTCTTGTGTTGGTCGCGCAGTTCGAAAGCATCACGAGTGCGCTCGTGGTGTTGCTCACCGTTCCGTTCGGTCTGTGCGCCGCGGTGTTCGCGCTTGCCATGACGGGGACGTCGCTCAACATCTACAGCCAGATCGGCATCCTGATGCTCGTCGGCATCATGGCGAAGAACGCGATCCTGCTCGTGGAGTTCGCCGATCAGCTGCGGGCGGACGGGCGTTCGGCGTGGCAGGCCGCGCGCGAGGCGGCCAATGTGCGGCTGCGTCCGATCGCGATGACGATGATGTCGACGATCCTTGCCGGTTTGCCGCTGATCTTCGGGGCTGGTGCCGGGGCGGAGGCTCGCGCGTCGATTGGATGGGTGGTGTTTGGCGGTCTCGGATTGGCCGGTGCCTGCACCCTGTTTCTGACGCCGTTGTTCTACGGATTTATATCCGGACTGGTCGCGTCGCGTAAGGAAGAGCCGGTGTCGGTGTGAGCGCTTGCTGTCGCCCGGTGGGCCTGCGCACTGTCTACCGCAGACCATACGACAATGAGGGTGACGCACTGTGACACTTCCAGCAACGATGACTGCGATGGTGACGATGGGCCATGGCGATCTGGACCAGATGGTGCTGCACCACGACTGGCCGCGCCCCGACGCGCAAGACGGTGACGTGTTGGTCCGTGTGCGCGCGTGCGGGCTTAACAACACAGATGTGAACACGCGGTCCGGCTGGTATTCCAAAGCGGTCACCGAGGCGACGACTGGCGGGGCCTTCGATACCGTGGACGACGCGGATCCGACGTGGGGTGCGGCGCCGATTTCCTTCCCGCGCATTCAGGGTGCGGATGTGTGCGGTGAGATCGTTGCGGTTGGCGCGGGTGTCGATCCCGCGCGCATCGGCGAGCGTATCATCGCCGACAACTGGCTGCGCGATCCAGCTGATCCGGGCAACATGGACAAGACCGGCTACTTCGGATCGGAGCGTGACGGCGGGTTTGCCGAGTACACGACGTTACCTGCGCAGAACGCGATTTCGGTGACGTCGGATTTCTCGGATGCCGAACTGGCGACGTTCTCCTGCTCGTACTCCACGGCGGAGGGCATGCTGACGCGGGCGTCGCTGGTCGCGGAAGACACGGTGCTGGTGCCGGGCGCGTCCGGTGGGGTTGGCGGGGCGCTGGTGCAACTCGCGAAGCGCCGTGGCGCGCGGGTCATTGCTCTGGCCTCTCCGGCAAAGCATGACGACGTGCGGGCGCTTGGCGCCGATGTGGTGTTGGAGCGCGCGCCGGCTGATCTTCCTGCAGCGCTCGCAGAGGAGCGGGTGAGCGTGGTGGCCGATGTTGTCGGCGGGCCATACTGGTCAACTGTGATCGAGGCGCTGGAACGCGGTGGCCGCTATGTCTGTTCAGGGGCGATTGCCGGGCCGATCGTCTCGTTTGACCTGCGCACCTTTTATCTCCGCGATCTGGCGTTCTTCGGCTCGACGGTGATCCTGCCCGAGGTCACGCAGGCGCTCGTGCGCTACATCGAGGCCGGCGAAATCCGCCCGGCGCTTGCTGCGACGTATCCGTTAAGCGAACTCCACGAGGCGCAGCGGGCGTTTATCGCCAAGGAGCACACAGGCAATATTGTCGTGACGATGTGAGCCGCTGCGTTCGAGTTCCGCGCTGGGTCAACGGCGCGTGAGGCGATCGAGAGCGGTGTTCATGACGATGACCGGTATGAGACCTGTCGCGACGATCATCAGCGCGGGGAGCGCGGCCTCTTCCAGCAGTTCATCTTTCGCGAACTGGTAGACGTACGTCGCGAGTGTATCGAAGTTGAAGGGCCGCAACAGCAGCGTCATCGGCAGCTCTTTCATCACGTCGACGAACACCAGCAGGCCGCCGGCGATCAGTGTTCGCCACAGCAGCGGCGCGATGACCTCCCGCACGCTCTGAAAGAAGGTTCGCCCGAGGCTGCGGCTCGCCGCCATCATGTTGCCGGGCAGGCGGCCGAGGCCCGAGTTGACTGCGCCATATCCGATGGCCTGGAACCGGACGGCGCAAGCGATGATGACGAGCGCGACCGTGCCGGTCAGCAGTCCGCTCTGGCCGGGCAACCCGAGCACTGTTGCCATGCGCGCGAAGCCGGCATCCAACAGACCCGCCGCAGTGACCACGCCGATTGCCAGAATGGTGCCGGGGAACGCGTACCCGGCGGATGCGAACCGTGTCAGAAGGCGAAAGCGCGAGCCGCCGCGGTAGGTCGCGACGATGCCGAGGACCATGGCCGTTGCCATCACGAGCGCTGCAACGCTGCCCGCAACCAATAGGGCGTTCCCCATCGCGGCCACGGTCGCGACATCGAACACGATAGAATAGCCACGCACGACGAACGAGAGCAGAACGCCGACCGGGAGAATAAACCCGATTGAAATGGGCAGGAGACAGATGGCGATACAAGCCATCGCCTTTGTGCCAGTTACCCGTTCGCGGCGCAGTGTGCGTGCACGGCCTGTCGTATCGCCATAGAGCTTTCGGGCTCGTGCGAGCTGTTCGACGATCAGCAGCGCGACGATAAATAAAAAGCAGATGATCGAGATCTGCGCTGCGGCGGGAAGGCTATCCTGCCCGAGCCAGACGTTGAAGATGCCGAGCGTCAAAGTTTCGATCGAAAAGTACTCGACCGTGCCGAAGTCCGAGATTGTCTCCATGAGTACGAGTGCGAGTCCGGCGACGAGGGCCGGGCGAGCGAGCGGGATGGCGACACTGGTTGAGAGACGTCGGCCGTAGATTTCACTCACTTCGAACAGTGAGGATGGTGTCTGCATGAATGCGGTGCGGACCATAATGTAGACATAGGGATAGAGCGCGCCGCCCATCACGAGGATGGCCCCACCCATGGAGCGGATGTCGGGGAACCAGTAGTCCCGCGCACTGCGCCAGCCGAACAGGTCACGCAGCGCACCCTGAACCGGACCGGCAAACTCCAGAAAATCTGTCAGGGTGTAGGCGACGATATACGCGGGCACGGCGGCCGGGAGGAGCAGGCACCACTCGAGAATGCGACGCCCTGCAAAGTCATAGCGAAAGACGACCCAGGCCGTGGTCACGCCAAAGGCCACGCTCAGTGCGCCGACGCCCAGCATCAGGATGAGGGTGTTCGCGATGTAGCGCGGCAGTACGGTGGCGACGAGGTGTGGCCAGAGGCCGTCGCTCGGCTGCGCGGCGGCGACGAAGACAGCCGCGACGGGCGCGAACAGAAGCAGCGCAAGAGTTATCCCCGCGACCTTCCAACCATCGATCCTTGCGAGCGCGCGTCGTGTCCCCGATGTCGCGGGACGCGCGTCGATGTCCCCACTTACCATCCGACGCGATCGATCACCTTCTGCGCTTCGGCTGCGCGAACGGAAATGCGCGCGATCGGCATTTCGTCTTCCTTGACGTCAGGCAGCGCGCCACTGGTGTCTTCTATCTGCACCGCGGGATTGACCGGGAACTCGTAGTTGGTCGTGCTGTAGAGTTTTTGCGCCTTCGGGCTGGTGAGAAACTCGAGGAACCGGACAGCTTCCTGCTTGTTCGGCGCGAATTTCGCGACGCCGCCACCGGAAATGTTGATGTGCGTTCCGCGATCATCCTGATTGGGGAACAGCAGGGTGACGGCCTCCGCCCATTCGCGCTGGGCTGGCTTGTCAGAGCTCTTCAACTTGCCGAAGTAGTAGTTGTTGATGATGCCGACATCGCACTGGCCTTCAAAGATGGCTTTCACCTGCGCACGGTCATTGCCCTGAGGGCGACGCGCCAGATTGCCGACAACAGCTTTGGCCCATCGTTCCGTCGCCTCGACACCGCTCGTCTCG
This sequence comes from Pseudomonadota bacterium, assembly GCA_038534255.1. Classification (GTDB taxonomy): domain Bacteria; phylum Pseudomonadota; class Alphaproteobacteria; order Rhizobiales; family CALHAX01; genus CALHAX01. The sequence goes on along the minus strand of JBCAXC010000181.1, from coordinate 510 downwards.
ATCATGGAGGCGACGAGTGCGCGGTTGTAGACATGGCTGCCCGGACGCGAGCAGACCCGTCCTTTCCAGCGCGGGTCGGCAAGATCTTCATAGCGCTTCAAGCTTGCCGCATCTTTTGCCTCCTTCGAGACAGCTATGACGCGCGCCCGTTTGGAAAAGGCAAACCAGCGATTGTCCGCGTCGCGCAGATACGAGGGGATGTTGTCGGTGAGGGTTTTGGAGTCGACCGGTGCGAGGAGGTCCTTGTCGGCGTAGACGTTCAGGCGCGCGATATCGACGGTGAGCACGACGTCAGCCGGGCTGCGTTCACCTTCAGATTGAAGACGCTGGGCGAGGCCCTTGGAGGCGTAGACGACGTTGACCTTCGTGCCCGTCTCGGCCGTGTAGGCGTCGATGAATGGTTTGATCAGGAAGGGCTGGCGGTGGGAGTAAATATTCAATTCGCCCGCAGCGCGAACCGGCGACCACAGCATCGAGACCGCGACGAGGGCCCCGAGTGTGGCCATGCCA
>JBCAXC010000180.1:0-5390 GCA_038534255.1 Pseudomonadota bacterium | reverse complement strand
CCATGTAGCCTTCGTAATCGACATGGTGGCCGTTGCGGCTGCGATGGAAACTCCGGCGATCATCGTTGCGCTCTGGTTCGCCTATCGCGCGACCGGAGACAAATCCGCAGACGTGGCCAACGCAGGCAGCCAGTTCAGCCCCGGCCTGATGCGTGAGGTTCTGCTGAACGGCTCGGTGGTCGTCCTCGTGGGCGCATTCGTCATCGGCGTGATTACTGGCGACGATGGTCTACAATCCATCGCGCCGTTCATCGTGGCGCCGTTCAAGGGCGTGCTCTGTCTCTTCCTCCTCGACATGGGGCTGATCGCGGGGCGTGGTCTGCTCGGCGGCGCTCGCAGCCTCACGCCGCGCATCATCGCGTTCGGGCTCTACATGCCGATCGTTGGCGGCGCGCTCGGCCTGCTCGCCGGCGCCGCCATCGGGCTGTCGACAGGCGGGATCGCGCTCATGACGACGCTCGCGGCAAGCGCATCCTACATCGCGGTGCCCGCCGCCATGCGTCTCGCGTTGCCCGAGGCCCAACCCGCCATTTATCTCACGCTCTCGCTCGGCGTAACCTTCCCCTTCAACCTGACGGTCGGTATTCCGCTCTACGTCGCCTTCTCACAGATGTTCGCCTGAGCGCAGGCGGCAGCACGGACACCCGGATATGAAAACCTTCGCGAAAAAGCGCATCGACATCATGGTGGAGGCGCCGCTGCTGAACCGCATGATTGACCTGCTCGAGCGCGAGGAAGTTGGCGGCTACACCGTCGTGCCCGCGATCGCAGGCAAGGGCACATCCGGTACGTGGCACCGCGACGGTCAAGTCGGCCGCGTTGGCGCCGTCGTTCAGATCTTCTGCATTGTCGATGAAAGCCGCGTCGACGACATCCTGACCCCGATCTTCGACATGGTCGCCAAACAGATCGGCATCGTGACCGTCTCCGACGTCGAAGTCATCCGCCCGGAGAATTTTTAGGCCAACCTACCCGCAGCGAAGTCCCTCACAGAAAAACGGGATCGGCCTCGGCGTCCGGGTCATCGATCGGATCGAGCACCAGCAGGAGCCGGGTCGTGCCGGTCCCGGCGATGGGTGGCGAGCGGTGATAGAGCCGTGCGCTCTCGCTGACCGGCCAGAGCGTCCCGCGCAGGATCACCGGCGCGCTGGTCGGCACGGTGACGACGTCCTCCGCAGACGCGTCGCCGCGTTGCTCCGAGAACTGCGTGCCGGTCCCGCGATAGGTGCAGATCAGTCGGGCCCGCACCGCGTCGATGTGGAATTTCGAGCACGCATTGTTGCTGACCGCCTCCAGGCGAAGCCGGACAAACGGCACCGACAAAATCTCCGCGAACGTCGTGGCCAGCCGCGCAATATCGCCCTGCAAGACGTCCCGCTCGGCGCACTCCGGCGTGGCCGCCCGCGAAAATGTTGCGTCGAGAGCGGCGCCAACCTGCTCTGGCCGGAGGACAATGCGCTCCGTCGGCAGCATCTCTGCGGGAAGCTGCGCGAGCCAGGCGGCGAGATCACGATCAAGCTCCCGTTTCCAGACGACAGCCGCGTGGTCTGGCGCATGAATGTCATGCAGCGCGGCGCACGTCGTCACGTCTGTGGGCGAAGCAGCAACCGCAGGCGCGCAGAACTCCGATGCAACGGCGGCCGTACTCATTCGGCAGCCTCTTTCTGTCCCCACTTCGGAAACGGATCCGGCAGGTCACGCCACGTCCGGGAGTCGACCGCATCGCCATCTTCGAATTCGATCAGACACTCATCAAGGGCGGCGATAATCGCCTCCTTGTCCATTTCGGGCAGGCCGATGAACACCATCTGCTGGCGCCGATCGCCCCACACATCGTGCCACCCTTTTTTTATCCGCTTCACAACGCTTTCTTCGCCCGGCCACCGATCTTGCGGTACGGCAGCCCACCAGAACCCGCAGGCCTGATGCCTCAGCACGGCGCCGGCAAGGCTCAATTCGCCGACAAAACCAGGGCGCGTCGCCAGCCAGAAGAACCCTTTTGCGCGCACGACACCGGGCAGCGGTTGATTGAAGAGGGCATGGAGCTTTTCCGGGACGAACGGCCGCCGCGCCCGATAGACGAAGCTCGAAATGCCGTATTCCTCCGTCTCCGGCACATGGTCCTTGAAGCCGTTCAGTTCCTTGAACCATGTCGGATGCTCATGCGCCGCGTCGAAGTCGAAGCGGCCGGTACCGAGAATGCGATCACTCGCGACCGACGACTGGCTCGTCTCGATCAGGTCGGCACCTGCGTTCAGCGCCTTGATGATCTTGCGTGCCGCATCCAGCTCGCTCGCCGACGCGATGTCGGTCTTGTTGAGAATGATCACGTCCGCAAATTCGATCTGGTCGACGAGCAGATCCACGATTGAGCGCTCGTCGTCCTCACCAAGGCTCTCGCCGCGATCTTGCAGGAAGTCGTGCGAGGCATAGTCTTTCAACAGGCTCGCCGCATCGACCACGGTGACCATGGTATCGAGACGCGAAACATCTGACAGGCTCCGCCCGTTCTCATCGCGAAACTCGAACGTCGCCGCGACAGGCAGCGGTTCCGAGATGCCGGTCGACTCGATCAGCAGATAGTCGAACCGCCCTTCCTCCGCGAGCTGACGCACCTCCGCCAGCAGGTCTTCCCGCAGCGTGCAGCAGATGCAACCGTTCGACATCTCGACCAGCGCCTCATCGGTACGACTGAGCTCGGCCCCGCCATCACGCACCAGTTCGGCGTCGATGTTGACCTCGCTCATGTCGTTGACGATCACAGCGACACGCTTACCGTCACGATTGTGAAGCACGTGGTTCAACAGCGTCGTCTTGCCGGCGCCGAGGAAACCGGAGAGCACGGTAACAGGCAGACGCGTGTCTGCCGCAGCGGACGTGGAGGACATGAGCGGGGCGATCCTGCGGTTGTGGGATGCGCCCACCTGGCGGTCTCTGCTGAGCCGCAACCGTTGGAGAGGACGCGTAGTGTTATAATATAACGAGTCCTAGCGCAGCCCGCCGTACAGCACAACAATTGGGCGTGGGCGCCGGCCTCGATTGGGGAAAACGCTTGTCAGTTGCTTTGGGCGGGTGCACCCGAACCCCAAAGCCCTCACCCCGCCCGGTTTTTCTCCAGATCGGCGATGCGCATGTCGAGATAGTCGTCCATCTCTTTCATCAACTCAGGGATCTTGTCCTCGAAGAAGTGGTTCGCGCCCGGCACGACCGTGTGCTGGATCGTGATGCCCTTCTGGGTCTTGAGTTTGGCAACCAGCTCGACCGTCGCGTCCGGCGTCGAGACCCGATCTTCCGCCCCGTTGATCATCAGCCCGCTGGAGGGGCAGGGCGCGAGGAACGAAAAGTCGTAGCGATCGCTCATTGGCGCGGCGGAGATAAATCCGGCGATCTCCGGGCGGCGCATGAGAAGTTGCATGCCGATCCAAGCGCCGAACGATACACCCGCAACCCAGCAATAGCGCGCATCCGCGTTGTATGTCTGCGCCCAGTCGAGCACCGACGCAGCGTCCGACAACTCGCCCGGTCCATTGTCGAAAAGGCCCTGACTGCGCCCAACCCCGCGGAAGTTGAATCGCATGACCGAGAAACCGCGCTGTACGAACGTGTAGTACAGATTGTAGACAATCTGGTTGTTCATCGTCCCGCCAAACTGCGGGTGCGGATGCAGGATGATGGCGACCGGCGACGTCGGGTCCGTATTGTGATGGTAGCGGGCTTCGAGGCGACCGGCGGGGCCGGGGATCGTGACTTCGGGCATGGGCGGGTGTGGGACACGGCGGCCGGTTGACCGGACACGCGGCGCGTCCTAACTCCTTTTTGGAATTGTTCTAAAGTAGCGCAAGGCACAGACAGACGTGCCGTCTTCTGCCCGATGCGCACCGTCAATTGCAAACAAACGTGCGCGTTTGTCGCACCTTTAAGTGTCCGATCGCCCCATGCCCGCCGACCGCGCCTATCTCGACCACAACGCCACATCGCCACTGCGCCCTGAAGCGCGCGCCGCGATGATGGAGGCGATGGAATTGGTCGGCAATCCATCCTCGGTGCACAGCGAAGGTCGCGCCGCAAAGGCGCTGATGGATCGTGCCCGCCGTCAGGTCGCATCCCTAGTTGGCGCGAAACCCGATCAGGTGGTCTTCACCAGCGGTGGAACCGAGGCGTTGTCGACGATCATCGCCGCACACGGCGGACTTTTGACTGTGAGCGCACTTGAACATTCAGCGCTCATGGAACCTGCCCGCGCCCGCGGAGCCCACGTCGCACCCGCGTCTGCTGATGGTCGTGTCAGTCCGAATGCATACGATCAAAACGCAGGAGAAACGTCCCTCTGTGCGCTCCAACTTGCGAACAATGAAACCGGGGTGGAACAGGATGTGTGCGGTTTGGCTGACGGCGCGAGCGAAACCCTCACGGACGCTGTACAGGTCGCAGGGAAACGCCCAATCGCAGTGACGATGCTGGGGGTCGATCACCTTGTGATCTCGGCACACAAGCTTGGCGGCCCGAAAGGCGTTGGCGTGCTTGTCTCCAAGGTTCCGTCAACGGACCGCCCATTGCTCCTGGGTGGCGGGCAAGAGAAGGGTGCGCGCGCCGGTACGGAAAACCTTGTCGGCATCGCAGGTTTTGGCGCCGCCGCAGAAGCAGCAGAACGCGATCTTGAGGCATTCGCAGAGCTTGGTGCCTGGCGCGACGAGATCGAATGCGCAGTTGTGACGCAAACACCCGACGCCGTCGTGATCGCCCAGGCATCATCGCGCCTGCCCAACACCTCCTGCATCGCGCTTCCGGGCGTCGCGGCCGAAACGCTTGTGATGTCGCTGGATCTCGAAGGCGTCGCCGTCTCTGCAGGTTCCGCGTGCTCGTCGGGCAAGGTCACACGCTCACATGTTCTTGAGGCGATGGGTCTCGATGACGCGATCACTGGAAGTGCGATCCGCGTATCCCTAGGTTGGAATAGTTCTAAAAAGGATGTAGATCAGTTCATCCGCGCGTGGGCGTCCGTGACGGACCGGTTAGAGCGCTGATGCCGCAAACCAAAAACGCGTTTCGCGCGTAAGCGAAACAACACGATAGCAATAACTTCGCACGACCACAGAGGGTCAAACGACATGGCAGCCGTTCAGGAAACCATCGATCAGGTCAAAGAGATCGACGTCGACCAGTACAAGTACGGGTTCTCGACGGATCTCGAGAGCGTCAAGGCTCCGAAGGGCCTGAACACGGACATCATTCGCTACATCTCCGGCAAGAAAAACGAGCCGGAGTGGATGCTTGAGTGGCGCCTCGATGCGTTCGAGCGATGGCTGACAATGGAAGAGCCCTCATGGGCGCGCGTCAACTATCCGAAAATCGACTTCCAGGATCTGCACTACTATGCGGCGCCGAAATCG
>JBCAXC010000179.1:0-5417 GCA_038534255.1 Pseudomonadota bacterium | reverse complement strand
ACGGGTCAACTGCGCCCGGTCGAGCGAAATGGGATCGTCCGGTGCATCATCCCCGGCAACGCTCAGATCAAGCAGCCGCGCTTTGCGCAAGGGGGCATCAAATATCGGTGCGAACGTCGCGTGAGCTTGCGCAAGCCACGCCACGACCGTCTCTCCATGAGCGACAGCAGCATACCCGGCGGCCTGACGCACGGCACCTCGCGCGATCATCGGGTCGATTGCTGGAAGCCGGTTCAAAAGACGTACGATCGGGGCTTGCGAAATCAGCACATAGGGATCAGCCGGCTTGGCGCGCGCGACATCCGCAGCGTTCAACGCGCTGACGGCGAGACGCGTCTGCAAGAGCGGCCAGAGCAGGTCAAGCTCCTCCAGGTCCAGCGGCTGCACAGAGCAAAATCCCGAGATGTAGCGCCCCAACGCTTCGAGCGGTCGGGGTTGATCGAGCATCAAATACGCCGCCGCAATCGCCACATCGCAAATCCGCGGCCCGGCGATCATGTCGCCAAAATCAATCAGCCCGGTAACGTCGTGCCCGCCGCGCTCCCTGTCGCGCACCAGGATATTGTAGTCATTCAGATCGTTGTGGATCGCATGCGCAGGCAACTGGCCCAGTGGCTTGGCAACATCGCGCTCAAAGACGTCAAGTATTCCCGCAAGTTGCCCGCGCCGCGCATCATCCCTGACAAGCTCCAGATGCCCACGCGCCCAGAGTGGCCGCAACAGATCCCATTTTATCTCTCTCTGCAGCGACGGGTGTTCGAACCGCGCAAGCGCCACGCTTAACTGAGCGTGTGCCACCCCGACAGCCCTGATCGTCTCCATCGACCGCACGGAGACATCGGCGTATGCCCGCCCCTTACAACGCGACATCATCCATGCAAGACGCGGCTCGCCCATCTCATCCGTGAGGCTCACAACCGTCGCATCGTCGCGCGTTGCAATCACATGCGGCAGCCACATCACGCCGAGAGAGATCGCGCAGTGGGCAAGTGCCGCAATCTGCATATCGACGAACGCGCGCTCACACCCCGGCCGCATGACCTTGAGGATGGCCCGATCACCAACCGCGATGTTGAGATCATGCTCACCATCGAGGCGCGTCAGCGGTTCCTCTGGTGAGAGGTCCCATTGCGCCGCAACCTGGGCACGCAAAAACGCGACATCACTATCGTCGACATTCATGGCTCGCCCGCCCATGCTGTGGATCACGCGCTTCGCACCATGATACACGCCCCGCCTGAAAGGAACCGCCATGCCCCGTCCCAATGATGCCGGACGCGAGATCTGGGAAGCCGACCGCGCGCACCACACACATCCCTGGCAGCACTTCGAGAGCTTTCGCGACAGTGGCGCAATGGTGATCGCAAAGGGCGAAGGCGCCCGGATTACCGATGCCAACGGCGCGCGCTATTTCGATGCCGTCGGAGGACTGTGGTGCACGAACATCGGTCTCGGGCGTGAGGAAATGGCTGACGCTATCGCCGACCAGGTTCGTGAGCTTGCCTACGCCAGCCCGTTCACCAACATGACCAACGAGCCTGCCGCACGACTGGCCGCCAAGCTCGCAGAACTTGCGCCGGGCGACCTCAACCACGTGCTGTTTTCCTCCGGCGGATCAACCGCGGTCGACAGCGCTTATCGGCTGATGCAGTTCTATTTTGGCTGCAGGGGCATGCCGGAGAAAAAACACGTCATCGCGCGCAAGGGCGGTTACCACGGCTCGACCTACGCCAGCATGTCCATCGGCAACAAACGCGCCGATCGCGCACCGGAGTTCGACTACATTACCGACACGATCCACCATGTCTCATACCCATGCACTTACCGTGCGCCAGACGACATGGATGACGCGGCGTTTTGTGATTTCCTCCTCGACGAACTCGAGGCAAAGATCATGGAGATCGGCCCCGACAAGGTCGGTGCGTTCTTCGCAGAGCCAGTGCTCGGAGCAGGCGGCGTGGTCGTCCCGCCTGAGGACTATCACCGCCGCACCTCCGAGCTCTGCAAGGCCCACGACATCCTCTACGTGTCCGACGAGGTCGTAACGGGCTTCGGCCGCCTCGGTCACTGGTTCGCGTCGAAAGATGTTTTCGATATCGAGCCGGACATCATCACCTGCGCAAAAGGACTTTCCTCCGGCTATCTGCCGATTGGCGCGACGCTTTACTCCGACGCATTCCACGAGGTGATCTCGACCGGCGACGCCGATCGTGTCTTCACGAACGGGTTCACCTACTCCGGCCACCCGGTCTGCTGCGCCGCCGCGCTAAAAAACATCGAAATCATAGAACGCGAAAACCTCCTCGCGCATGCCCGCGAAGTCGGCAGCTACTTCGAGGAACGGTTACAGCGCCTGCGTGAACTCGAGATCGTCGGCGACGTGCGGGGGAAAAAGCTGATGATGTGCGTTGAAAACGTTGCGAACCGAGAGACAAAAGCCATGTTTCCGGAGGACATCGACATCGGCAGCCAGATCGCGCGGCACTGCGACGAGATGGGGCTGATCGTTCGCCCGATCTATCACCTGAACATCATGTCACCGCCGCTGATCATCACGCGGGACGATGTGGATTTTGTCGTCGAAACACTCGGCAAGGGCATCAGGCGCACGATGGATGACCTCGTCGCCAAAGCGATCTGGTCACCGTCGTACGCGAATTAGCCGACCAGTCGCGCCACCGCCATCGCAGCGTCCGCGCCATACGGCAGGCGCTTCCGCAGCGCCGCGACCTTTTCAAAGGTAACATCCGCTTCAATGAGCCCGCCAGACTCTTGCGCACGGGTAAGCTCCCGCCCATCCGGCGCAATGATGCAACTCGCACCGAGATAGCTGAGATCGCCCTCTCGACCCGCATGGTTGGCGTAGGCGATTGCGATATTGTTCTCGAACGCGCGTGTCGGAATCATTCGATGCGCGACGATCGGCCAATCCGCAGAGAGTGCGGTTGGCGCGATCACCAGGTCAGCCCCGGCTGCTGCGACAGCGCGAACGCACTCTGCAATCTCGACCTCGTAGCAGATGAGCAACGCGCACGTGACGCCGCCGAGAGCAAAGAGCGTCATGCCATGGCCGGGAGAAAAAACCTCCCGCTCGAAGCCCGGTGGCAGGATTGTCTTGCGGTGATGACCGAGAACTTCGCCCCCCGCGCTGACACATGTCGCGACGTTGAAAAACTGATCGCAATCGCGCTCGACCCATCCGACAACAAGCGCCACGCCGCGACGCTGCGCAATCTCCCGCGCCGCGTCGAGCATCGGCCCGTCATACGTCTCCGCGGTCTCGCGCAATTTTTCTCCGACCGCGTACCCGCTCACCGAGAGCTCCGGCGTCACGATGACATCCGCACCACAGTCTCCAACGGCTGCATCGAGACGAGCAAGCCGGACGCCAGCACGGAGGCCAGCCCAATCTGTCTGGAGAACCGCAATGCGCATAAGGAGACGCCGAGCCACGTTGAGTGGATGCACCCGGTGTGCAGGCGCAGTTTGAACGCCCCGCGATACAGCAAACAAAAAAGGGCGCAACCCGCAGGTTGCGCCCCTTGATGTGTTCGCCACGAAAGCGCTTCAGCAGAAGTTACCGTACCGCTGGCACTGCCGCGAAATTGTGGGTGAGCTGCTTCCACCGCTGTAGGTTTTCTTGGGCGCCGTGTAGCGCTTCTTCGGTGCACGATACGTCTTTTTCTTCGGCGCCTTGTACGTGGTCGTTTTCGTCCGCGTGCGCTTCTTGGTGCGACGCTTGGGCTTTTCCTCGATCACCTCGTAGACGACCTTGTTTTTGCTGCGACGCTTCGAACGCTTCTTCGTCGAGGGGGTCGCCTTACGCTTCGCCCATGTCTTCGGTTTGGCTTTGCGAGCCGGACATACGCGCGTGGAGACCGCCTCAACCGCCTCGATGGCAGCCTCACTCGGGATGTCACCAACAACATCCGCATTCGAGCGCTTGGCAAAGCGCGTGAACGCCGCCGTGCTGCCGCGTCCCCAAATGCCGTCGACCCGACCATAGAGACATCCAACGCGCTTCAGTTCCTTCTGAAGGCGACGCGCCATCAGTTTTGGATCATCGATCGCCGCGTCGTCGTTGCCCACATCGCTGGCCGTCACACTCTCATCATCGAGAACCGCAGTTTCCGTTGTCTCGTCGCCCACCTCATCCGCATCAAGTGCGGGCGTGTCCGTCGTCGGCGGAACTGTAAGGGCTGCAATTCGCTTTTTCTTCTTCGCAAGCCGTGCGGCCTCCCGCTCGGCCGCCTTCAGACGTTTCTCAGCTGCCCGCTCCTCAGCGATCAGGCGTGCTTCCTCGGCCTTGAGTTCACGCTCGGCTTTGAGACGTGCCGCCCGCGCGAGCTTGGCATTCTTTGCGTCCTCGCGACGTTTGCGAAGATCAGCGAGGCGTTGCTTGCGCTTCATGACCGCAATCTGCTCGATCGCCACCGGACGAAGCCGTTTGCACTTCGCCGTCTTGAGATAGGCTTCAAGCCGGGCCACCGCTGTGCGGCCGGACACGTTCTCCAACCAGCGTTCTTCAATCGCGCACAGCGACGCGGAGCGTTTTTCCTCCCGCACAACCGCGCGAAGCTTCGTCTTGTTGAAGCAGTAGAGGCAGTTGCTCAGATAGCTTTCGATTCCTTCCATGTCGCGCGACGCGAGGACCACGTCGGCTTCGATACGCTCGCTATGGCTGCGCTCAACCTGATCGGCGAACACGCCGTCCATTTCGTCGGTCTTAACGAGTGCGAGATCGTCACTGCCACCGACGTAGTCCGGCACCTGCGCATCCTGAATACCCGTCGCGCGCAACCGGCGCTCGACCCGACGCTTCACGAAGGTCTTGAGTTCGCCAAGCGTGACCCGGCCATTGCCATCGCCATTGAACCGCTCGGAATCCGCTTCGCCGTAAAGCCCGCTGACGAGCGCGTCCGTAAACACGCTGCGTTTCCACTGCTTGTCCCAGACCGCGTATTGGTTTTCCTGCGCCGCAGCCATCATGATGAAGCGCTTGTTCGCGTTCTTCACCAGCTTGGACGCTGTCTGCGGCTTGCCCCACGCTGGCGCACTGCGCCCGACAACAAGCTCCGAGCCATCACCCGCCAGCCCGGAGAAACAACTCTCCAGCACGAGCATGACCCGGCCCTTTTTGAGGTGGCGAGACTGGACAGCCTGAAGTTCGCTGACGAGCGTATTCAGCGGAAAGCCTGTCTGCTGCAGGGACTCCGGCCGGCTGTCGACGCCCATCAGGTACGGGAGAGTTTTGCCGTTCGCATTCTGCTCGCGTGATCCGTGACCAGCGAAATAAACGATGAGCTCGGCATCCTCACCTTTGTCCGCAAGCCACTTGGCAAGTTGACCGGGCTGGCCGGGCGCTCCGATGAAGTATCGCAGATCCGTCGTGCCGAGGTTGCTCCGCCGCCAGATAT
>JBCAXC010000178.1:0-5419 GCA_038534255.1 Pseudomonadota bacterium | reverse complement strand
ATAGGCGGTAAGGTCACGTCTATAGGCATCAAGCGTGTGCGGTGAGGCACCTCGCTCTGCGCTCAGCATCGCGAGAAACTGTTCGACGACAAAAAGGTCGTTGCGGCGTGCCGTCTGCTTCATAGACGTCCCTGCCGCGGCCAGATCGCGAAAACCTGCTCAAACGCCAACGCCGTCGCCGCATTGCCATGCCCTGAGGTGCGTAGCGCCCGTAGCGCATCGCCGAGGGTGATCAGGTTGGCGCGCCCGGCGCCATCCGGCCCGATCGCCGCGACCGCAAGCAACAGTGTCAGGCCGCTGCGTCGCGCTTTGGCGGCGGTGGCGAGTTCTGACAGGACGCCCGTCTCCGGAAGTGCCCCGTCAGTCGGCTGCGGCTGGCGCGTCGCCGCGTTCCACATCGGGATCGGCACGATATAACCAAGCGCATCGAGCGTTGTGACCATCCGGTGCAGCGGGGCGGACGCGAACCGGCCGTTCAATACGAGACGTTCCGCCGCCGCCAGACCGCGACGTGATCTGAGACGGTCGCCACCCCCTTGCAATCGCTCGACGAGATCAACCGCCAACTGCCAATGCATCAGGCTGTCCCGCGCGCCGGCGCCAGCCACTCTACCGGCCGAGCCAAAGATCGCCCATCCCAACGCACGGCCGGCGTCACCGGCGGCAAGTGAAACTTCAATGGCCGTCTCAGCCAACGGGCGCGCATCCGACGTCTCGCGCAACTTGCGTATGTCCGGGCCGAGCGCCGCCGCGACAACGGGATAGAGCCCACTCTTGGTTGAGAGATCGAGCAGGCGCCGCGCATCGCGCAACACCCGTGCTGTCCCGCGAGACGCCTTGGCCGCGCGTGCGACACGTTGCATCAACCCGGCTCGTTCACCCGCAGCCCCCGCGACCTGCCCCACACCGAGATAAACCGCCCGCAACCCACGCCCGGAAAGCACGCCCTTGGCGACCGCGCGCTCTGCAGCCGCAAGTCGCACATCGCCCGCGACATCAGGATCATTCGCCAACGCGACCAGCAATGCAGGCGTCGCCATGTCGTAAAAACGTCGCCGTGGCTTGTAACCACCGAGTACCAGCAGCTTGCCCGCCAGTAACTCCAGCCGTCGGGTCTTCGGCAACTGCGGCGTTGTGCCGAGCGTGAGGCTGTCGACAATGCCGAACGTGTGAGGCGCATCTATCCCGCGGTCCCGCGACAGCTCGATCATCAAACCGGCACGCTTGCGATCATCGCGACGCAACGCGCAATATACCGAAATCTCGACAAATGCGGTCTGAAGCGCTTTGGAGACCTTGCCGGTCTCACGGATCATTGACGGTGCGTCGTCGCACGCCACTTCGCCATCGCCGAGCGCAATGCGGGATTTACCGGCCAGAATGTTGAGCAGACCGTAACTGCGTTCCGCACCGCGCGCCGCATGGGTCGCGACAATCTCTTCAAATGCGCCGAGCCGATACAGCCCTTGCATCCGCAATGCCTCGAAGGATGCGGCATTGAACGCACCCTCTGGCAGCGTGGCTTCAGTCGCAAAGAGACGCACCCAGATGTCGCGCACCGCGCGGGACGTTGGCCGCTTTGCATAGCGCCGCGAGAGCGCCTCGAATTGTTTCATCGAGACCCCGCGCCAGAGATCACGCGGCAATCCGGTGTCACGCCGACGTGCTGAGAGTAGTCGCTTGCGTGCGGCAGATTGCGAGCCTGTCGCGTACGGATCAACCCAGCCACCCTGACCGGAATCACTATTCACGCCGCTTGTCGTCGGTTCTCCACGCGTTGCTGTCCGATCCTGCGGCGCATCGAGCGGCGGCAGTTCCCGGCTCAGGATGCTTTCAACTGTCGGACCGCCGTCGGACTGACCGGACGAGGTGGGTGCGACAGTTGGGACGACACGCTGGCGGGGCGCAGGTTTGGCTGTTCGCCGCGGCCTGGCTTTACGCTTCGGCTTGGACTTTGTCCGCGTTTCGCGCGGGACATCGATGATTGGCTTGCGTGGGTCAAGAGAGAGCGATGGTTCTGCAGCACGCCCCGCACCGGGCGCAACGAGCGCGGCTGCGAAGTACACACAGCAAGTCAGCGCGATACTAGTTTTGGATCCGAACGCCACCGCCAACGTTCTCGCTGGTCTCCGCCTGAGGCGGCTCGAAATACACCGCCAGCACATAGAGCCCCCCGCTCACGATTGCGCCAAGGATACCGATCACGACCAGAAAACGTATCAAGCTCGGCATTTGGTCCTGTCCAATACGCTCGGTGAGCGGTGATCGTGGCGCCGTTATGGCTTGATTCTCCGCCGACGCCCCAGATGACACGATCACCGTCAGCGCCGCAATTGCTTCAACCACTTGCGAGGCCTCGACGGGCAATCATCAGCCGATCGGCGTGCCTGTCAAAAATCGTTGTCAGTTTCATGACTTTATGAAAGTTTGCGCCGCTTGAACGCAGCCGAAGAGGGACCGTCGAGTATGGCATCGCAGGCCACCTACACCGCCAGCCCAATGCGCAATGATCCGGACATCAAGGCCATCAAGGCTGGGCTCGGTACACGTTCGATCGTGCTTGTCGGCCCGATGGGTGCAGGCAAGTCCTCGATCGGTCGCCGCCTCGCGCAGCAGCTGTCGCTGCCATTCACCGACGCCGACACGGAGATCGAGCGCGCGGCAGGCCTGACGATCACCGAGATTTTCGAGGAACACGGTGAGCCGGCGTTTCGCAGTGGTGAAGCCCGTGTGATCGATCGCCTGCTCAAGGACGGGCCCCAGGTGCTGGCGACGGGCGGCGGCGCTTTTGTCGACGACACGACTCGGGAGCGGATCGGGCAAAAGGGCGTGTCCGTCTGGCTGAACGCAGACCTCGATCTTCTCGTGCGTCGCGTGCAACGCCGCGACAACCGTCCGCTGCTGAAGGGCAAGGATGCACGAGAGGTGCTGACGCGACTGCTCGAAGAACGCAATCCGATCTACGCGACAGCCGACATTGCGGTGCACAGCCGTGATGTCCGGCACGAGATCACCGTCGCCGACATTCTCGTCGAACTCGACAACCGCTTCTAGGGCGAACGGAGCGGACGCCGTCATGGCCGAAGCAGCATCTGCGCATCGCCTGCGTGATACCGTAGCGCGCGTTCGCGTCGCCCTCGGCGATCGCAGCTATGACATCCAAATTGGCCCCGGCCTGATCGATCACGCGCCAACGCTGATCGAGGACGCTCTCGGTGATGCGCGCCTTGCCATCGTCACTGATGAGAACGTCGCCGCGTCCCAGCTGCCGCGCCTCGAGGAAGCGTTCGCCGCACGCGATACCATCCGCGACACGATTGTCGTCCCCGCCGGTGAGGCCACCAAGCGGTTTGAAATCCTCGAAGAGGTTTGCAGCCGACTGCTTGCATGCGGTCTCGAACGCGGTGACGCCGTGGTCGCACTCGGCGGCGGCGTGGTCGGCGATCTGGCAGGGTTTGCCGCCAGCATCCTGAGACGTGGCGTTCGCTTCGTGCAGGTCCCGACGTCACTGCTCGCGCAAGTGGATTCATCCGTCGGCGGAAAGACCGGGATCAACACTTCGCACGGCAAGAACCTGATTGGTGCGTTTCACCAGCCGGCCCTCGTTATCGCCGACACGGATGGCCTCGCCACCCTGCCCGATCGCCAGCTCCGCGCCGGATACGCCGAAGTCGTGAAGTACGGTCTCCTCGGCGATGCGGCGTTTTTCGGTTGGCTGCAGTCAAACAACGAGGCGCTGCTGGCGCGTGACGATGCGGCGATCCGAGAAGCCGTACGCATCAGTTGCGAGGCAAAGGCGAGGATCGTCGCAGCCGACGAGCGCGAACACGGCCAGCGCGCCCTGCTGAACCTCGGGCACACCTTCGGCCACGCGCTTGAAGCATGGGCCGGCTACTCCGACCGACTGCTGCACGGCGAAGCGATCTCCATAGGAATGGTGCTGGCATTCCGCTTTTCAGCGCGGACCGGGCTTGCCAGTTCCGAGGATGCCGACACTGTCGAAGCGCACTTCCGTGCCGCCGGTCTCCCGACGCGCATCGCGGAAATCCCGTCCAACGCGACGCCGCACCAAGAGGGCAATGATACGCCTGAGGTCGCTGAGATGCTCGCCCTGATGGGACAGGACAAGAAGGTGGAGCGTGGCCGCATGACGCTTGTTCTGGCCCGCACCATCGGCGACGCCTTCACCACATCAGACATCGACATGACCGCGCTCGAGGCATTCCTGAAAGAAGAGCGCAGCCGCTAACCACATCGCTATCTGGTGAGCGCGTCCTGTCAATTGCGTTGCGCGGTATTTTCAGCTAATTTTCCTCCTAAATTGATCGCAAGTTTCCATCAGCAGGAGTGAAAATGAACGTTTCACGTCTACTGCAAACTCTTGCACTCGCAGCCGCAACGTTTGCGCCGGACGCCCATGCGCAACAAAGCTCTGCCGCCGCGACCGCGCCGGTCTCCCCACCGCCGCAAGACGTCGGCTGGATCGAGGGGGAACTGCGCAAGGAGATGCAGGCTGGTGGCTTCCGCTGGGGTAGCGCCGTCCATGTACGGATATTCAAGGCCGAGAATACGCTCGAGATCTGGATGGCGAAGGAGGGTCGCTTCGCTCGCTTTAAGGCAATGAAGATCTGCAAGTGGTCCGGAAAACTGGGGCCAAAATTCCGCGAGGGTGATGAGCAGTCGCCCGAAGGCGTTTATGCCGTGACGCGCAAGGACCTCCTCTCACGGACAAAAAATCATCGCGCGATCTCGCTGGACTTTCCCAACGCCTACGATCGACGACTTGGCCGCACAGGTACTTACTTGCAGATCCATGGCGGGTGCGGGTCCGTCGGCTGTTATGCCATGACCGATCGCGGTATCGAAGAGATTTATCGCCTGCTCGACGCCGCGCTGAAAGGTGGCCAGCCTCGGATCATGACGCACATTTTCCCCTTCCGAATGACGGAGGAAAATATGCGACTGCGAAAGTCACACGTCTCGTATCCCGAGTGGGCGATGCTGCAGCCGATCCACACCGCATTCGAGAACACCCGTCAGGTGCCGGCAGTGCGTGTGTGCGGTCGGCGTTATGTTCTCAACAGCCACGGCGCCCGCCCGCCAGAACGCTGCGTCCCCGTCTGGCATGAGGCACCGAAGCCAAAACGTGTTGCGACGCGCCAATCATCATCCACATCGTCGGCCACGTCGACAACGAGGACCAGGGCACCCAGCAGACCGCGCATCGTCGTGCGTTGCAATCTCAACTTGCCGAGTTGCCGTCGCTGGCTCGCCAATCAACGGCGCAAGCTGGCTCGCCGCGGTGTGCGCGCACCGGGCATCCGCCAATCAGGCCCGCGCTATGTCCGTCGCGGCGCAGGCCGTAGCGCCACCGCCGGTGCACGCCGCGTCTCTCGCAACCTCGCGCGTGACCAGCGTC
>JBCAXC010000177.1:0-5464 GCA_038534255.1 Pseudomonadota bacterium | reverse complement strand
CCGGATACGGAATTGGGTTCACTCACATTGAATTCGGTGCCCGCGAACCTTGTGTGCGACGCGTCGGAGAGAACCTTCCGACTATTACACTTCCCATCTGGCTGACGTCGCACGCCACCCCGCTATCGCCACAAAAACGCCGCGCCCGCGTCAACGCCCTCTCACATTCCATCGCTAGCGGTGCCTGACGCAAGAAGAGGCCGCTGGCCCGCGACCGCGTTGATGGCCCCCCCGCACAACGCAGCGCATTGCCGGTCAGCACCCGCAGACACTCATGTCCGCCTGGCGTGCGCGGAGGTTAATGCGGTGTTCCGGGAAAACCGCGAATCGAATGTGCGATCGTTAAGGGGGCGTTAACCGTGCCGAGCCTACCGTGGCGCAGTTCAGAGGTTTGGGTAATGAACAGTTTCATGCGTACCAAAGTGGCTCTTCACGAGCGTTCTCGCGGTCCGGCTGCCTGTGTGGCGGTCGCATTTGCACTGTCGGCATGCAGCGCCGACGTCACCCGGTTTGATTTCCCCGCATTCAGCCTCGGCCAGAGCGGAACGGAAACAGCAGCGCTCCCCGCGCCGCCAGAGCCGATTTACCAATTCAAGTCGCCGAAAGAGACCGCCAAGTTGCCGGCTTACGAGACGGCAAAGCCGTATCGCGTGGCACAGGCTGATACGAGTATTACCCGCTCCAACCTCGGTCGCCCGGGGGATGATTATTCTGTCACCGATGCAGCTCCCGGTGCCTACGGCGTCCAGCCGACGTCTCCGCGTGTCCGACGTTCTGCGTCACCGCGACCGCTGCAGACCGGTCACGGCCGCAAGATCACCGTCGTCAAGGGTGACACGCTCTACGGGATTGCACGCCGCACCGGCGTGTCCGTCAGCGCAATCAAGTCTGCCAATGCGTTGGCGGGCAACAGCATCCGGATCGGTCAGCGCTTGATCATTCCGGGCGGGCGCTACGACAGCTTTGATGAGCCACGGACAACGGCCAGCACGCGCCCAGACGTCACGCTTGAAGAACGCGCTGTTGTGCGCCGTGCCAAACCGCGCCGCGAGCGAGCTCCGCGCGTCACGTCACGTCCTGCGCCGATCAGCAATGGCGACACGTATCGCGTGCAGCCAGGCGACTCGCTCTATGCGATCGCCCGGGCAACTGGCCACAAGGCGAACGACATCGCCGCTGTGAACGGTATCACCGACCCATCAATAATCTCTGTGGGGCAGGTTCTTCGTCTGCCGGCCGGTGGCGGAACCTTCGCGGCAGCTCCGTCTCAGACCTACAAGGCTCAACCGCGTAAGACACGTCGCGTGGCCTCGATCGACAAGTCCGCCGGGATCTCGAATGACAGCTTCGCGCCGATCAAGCCCAAGGCTCGTCCTGTCAACACGACGAGCTTCCGCTGGCCGGCGCGTGGCCGGATCATCTCGCGGTTCGGGGGCAAGCTGGCCTCCGGCAACAACGACGGCATCAACCTCGCCGTGCCGGAAGGAACGTCTGTCAAGTCCGTCGAGGATGGTGTCGTGGCCTACGCCGGCAGCGAATTGAAGGGCTACGGGAAACTGCTCCTCATCCGCCACAAGGATGATTGGGTCTCCGCCTACGCCCACAACAGCAAGCTGCTCGTCAAACGCGGCGACCGCATCCGCCGCGGCCAGACGATCGCCAAGGCAGGACGCACCGGCAGTGTCGACCGCCCGCAAGTCCACTTCGAACTTCGCAAGGGCTCCAAGCCGGTCGACCCACTCAAGTATCTCGCACGGAATTAATCTCCGCAGCGACAACCAGACCTCTGCAGGAAGGGCGGCTCCGGAAACGGGGTCGCTCTTCGCGGTTTTCGCTCCCCCAAAACCGGCCGGGACGCACAAGGGACGACGCACAAGGGGCACGGACGGCTCAGCGTCAGGTGTTTCGCAGAAACACCGAGAGCCTGCTCCCGTGGGCTCCACCCGTCCGCTGCCACCCCGCAGGCCTCAACTGAGCACCCACCTTTGCCGTCTTCGGGCTTGAGCCGAGGACCTATGCTTTTGCCCAATTCAACCATCGCTGCAAAGGCGCGACTGCAGTCGCACTTTTGATCCCCGGATCTAATCCGAGGATGACGAATTGGGGTTCCACCCGGATGCCGACGTGCGTTGGCATGACGATCGCTGGACTGGTTCAGGTGCTTGTCAGACCTGGCCTGATCTCCAACCCGCCACCTTAGTCCGCCTTCAGCGGCTGCCCGAGTCGTCCGGCGAGATCCTGCACGAACTGCCAGGCGACGCGACCGGAGCGAGAGCCGCGAGTGGTCGCCCATTCAAGCGCTTCGGCGCGCAAGGTGTCCGCGTCGATCTCCAACGCGTGGTGCGCAACATACCCATCGACCATCGCGAGAAAATCATCCTGGCTGCACTTGTGAAAGCCGAGCCAGAGGCCGAAACGGTCGGACAGGGAGACTTTTTCTTCCACCGCCTCGGCCGGATTGATCGCGGTCGAGCGCTCGTTCTCGATCATGTCACGTGGCATCAGATGGCGCCGGTTCGACGTCGCATAGAAAATCACGTTGTCCGGCCGCCCCTCGATCCCACCCTCCAGAACGGCCTTCAGCGACTTGTAGGTCGTGTCGTCGTTGTCGAACGAAAGGTCATCGCAAAACACGATGAAGCGATGCGCGCTGTCGCGAAACAGCGCGAGGCATTCGGGCAGGCTGGCAATATCTTCGCGATGGATCTCGACCAGCTTCAGCCGCGCCGCGCCCTCCCGCCCCGCGCTTTCCGGTCCTGTGTTCACCTCGGCGTGCGCCGCCTTGACGAGCGAGCTCTTGCCCATCCCGCGCGCACCCCAAAGCAGAGCGTTGTTCGCTGGCAGGCCGTCGGCGAACCTGCGGGTGTTGTCGAGCAGCAGCGTCCCCTGATGTCCAACGCCCTTGAGCAACGCCAGCGGCACGCGATTGACCCGCGCCACCGGCTCGAAACCTGCCGGATCACTGCGCCAGACAAAGGCATCCGCCGCATCGAAGTCGACAGCAGCAATGCGTGCACCCGCCTGCGCCTCAAGCGCATCGGCGATACGGGTCAGTTGCGCCAGAAGCGCAGTCTCGGTGGTCTGTGACGTCATAGCGGGATCACGGCTCGCAGGTCGGGCGGCATGTCTGTGGCCGGGTCGCTCTATAGCCGGGTCCGACCCGCGCGCCAATCACGCCCGCCTCCTGTGATGCCGCCGACCATGCCTCTCGTGCCGCCCCTTGCGCTGCCTGTTGCAAACCCCATGTGCGGCACTATAGTCCGCGCGACTCTCCGAACACGCCGGACGAACGACGTTCGCGTCAGGGTGGCAACGCCCGCGCTGCGACCGGTTAGCCAAGGACAATCGCCATGTTCATCACTCCGGCATTCGCGCAAGGCGCAGGCGGTGGCAGCATCTTCGCCGACACCCTCCTGATCCCGATGATACTGATCTTCGCGATCATGTACTTCCTGATCATCCGCCCGCAACAGCAGCGGATCAAGGCGCACAAGGAGATGGTCGCCAACGTGCGCCGCGGTGATGGCGTGGTGACAGCAGGCGGGCTCGTCGGCAAGGTCACCAAGGTGATTGACGACAATGAAGTCCAGGTCGAGATCGCCGACGGCGTGCGTGTCCGGGTCATGAAGCACACGCTTGGCGAGGTGCGCGCCAAGGGCGAGCCCGTCAAGGACGCCGCCGATAGTGGCAAGAAAGACAAGTCAAAAGAGAAAGCCTGACGTTTGCGCCGGACGTCTTGCGCGGCAGAGCTCGCGCTTGAGACATCCGGCGGTATGAGCGACGCGGCGCAATAAAGGTCTGGCGACGATGCTGTATTTCTCTCCCTGGAAGACTGCCCTTGTGGTCGGGACATGCCTGCTGGGCCTGATCTTCGCCGCGCCGAACTTCGTGTCCAAGGACGCATTGCGCGATGTGCCGAACTGGCTGCCAAGCAAGCAAGTCAGCCTCGGCCTCGACCTTCAGGGTGGCTCCTATCTTCTGCTCGAGCTACCGGTTGACGAACTGACCGGTCTCGCGACGGAGGATTTGTCCGATCAAGTGCGCCGCACGCTGAACGAGGCGAAGATCAGACGACCGCGCGTGCGCTCCGTCGGCAAGGAGATCAAGGTCACGCTGCGCGACGCGACAACACGACCGCAGGCGCTCGCAGCACTGCAACCACTGGTGCTGCCGCTGAACCAGAACGTGCTGACCGGGCAGGGCGGCAACAACATCGAGCTGAGTGAAACCGGGACGGACGGCATCACCGTCACGCTCACCGATGCAGCGATCCAGCAGCGCATAAACAGCGTGATGTCCGCTGCAATCGAGACGATCCGCAAACGCGTCGATGGTCTCGGTGTCACGGAGCCGACAATCCAGCGTCAGGGGCGCGATCGCATTCTCGTTCAGGCGCCGGGCGCCGACGACCCGGAAGCCCTGAAGGCGCTGATCGGCAATCCGGCCGTGATGAACTTCCATGACGTGCACCGCTCGATCACAGCCGCCGAAGCCGAGGCCGGTCGTGTTCCACCGCGCTATTTTCTCGCGCCGGACATCGACACCGGGGGAAATCTTCTCCTCTTGAAGCGTCCAATCGTGAAGGGGGAGGATCTCGTCGACAGCCAGCCGGGCTTCGATGAGAACAACCAGCCTGCCGTTTTGTTCAGCTTCAACTCTTCCGGCGCGCGGAAGTTCGCGACGCACACGACGAACAACATCGGCCGCCCGTTTGCGATCGTCATCGACAATCAGGTCATTTCAGCGCCGCGGATTATCTCCGCGATCCCGACGGGCTCTGGACAGATCACGGGCAACTTCACCGTCGAGCAGGCAAACATCCTCGCCATTCAGCTGCGCTCCGGCTCGCTGCCCGTCAAACCGTCGATCATTCAGGAAGCTTCCGTTGGCCCGACGCTCGGTGCGGACTCGGTCGCCGGCGGTCTCAATGCCGGACTGATCGGCCTCGCCGGCGTGCTGCTCTTCATGCTGCTCGCCTATGGCTTCTTCGGCATCTTTGCCAACATCGCGCTGCTCGCCAACATCGCGCTCATCCTTGGCGCGCTGTCACTGCTGCAGGCCACACTCACGCTGCCGGGCATCGCCGGGATCGTGTTGACCGTCGGTATGGCGGTTGACGCGAACGTGCTCATCTTCGAGCGCATCCGCGAGGAGTTGCGCAACGGCAAGAAGGCCGTCGTGGCGATCGAGAGTGGATACAAGCGTGCGCTCGGCACCATTCTCGACGCCAACATCACGACCTTCATCGCCGCGATCATTCTCTTCTGGCTCGGCTCCGGACCGATCCGCGGTTTCGCGGTTACGCTGTCGATCGGCATTCTAACATCGGTCTTCACGGCATTTGTCGTCACTCGCCTGCTCGTCTCGTGGTGGCTGTCGCGTCAGGAACGCGGCGCCATTGCGATGCCGATCTGACGCTGGATAAGGAACACGGATATGGCGTTCAAGGGCGTAGATTTTCTCC
>JBCAXC010000176.1:0-5479 GCA_038534255.1 Pseudomonadota bacterium | reverse complement strand
CGACACCGGAAGCGGCATCGACGCCAAGGATCGCGCGGTGATCTTCAAGGAGTTTCATCGCCTCGACGGTGCGGCGCAATCCGTCCGCGGCCTCGGCCTTGGACTGTCCATTGTTCAGCGCATCGCCGCCGTTCTCGATCACCCGGTCGAGGTCGAATCCATTGTCGGTCGCGGCACGCTGTTTTCCGTCTCAATACCGCGACGACCGCAGGGTGTGCGCTCCATCGAGGATCGCCGTCCGAGACCCATGGGGCATGACGTCAGCGGAACCATCGTCCTCGTCATCGACAACGAACGCGACATCGTCGAGGGCACGCATCTGCTGCTCTCCGGATGGGGCTGTCAGGTGATCACCGCGGAGAGCGAGCAGGAAGCACTTGAGCGCCTGCGGGACGACGACATCACGCCGGATCTCATCCTTGCCGACTATCACCTGACCGATACCCTGGGGACAGCGACAGTGCGCGCGATACAAAATGCGCTCGGCCGCGACGTTCCGGCGATCATCATCACCGCGGATCGAACCGCAGAAATTACGGAGGAGATCGCGGCGATGAACCTGACCGTGATGCGCAAACCGGTGCGTCCCGCCGCCTTGCGCGCTGCGATCTACCAGATGCGGGAATCACCCGTCGCCGCGGCGGAATAATCGCCGCAGAAATCGATGCCGTACTCAAGCGGGTGTCGGGTGCCACTCGCTCGGATCAACACTGTTGATCGCAATCACTGCCTGCGTTCGGCTCTCGACATCGAGCTTTTGCAAGATCGCCGAAACATGCGCCTTCACCGTCGCCTCTGAGACACTGAGCTGAAAGGCGATCTGCTTGTTCAGCAGGCCTTCCCCAAGCATGACAAGAACACGCATCTGCTGCGGCGTCAGCTTGGCGACGCGCGCAAGCACATCATCATCGTCGCTCCCGTCAGATGAGAGATCGTAGTCCTCGGGCACCCAGACATCGCCGTTCAAGACCGATCGAACGGCCATGCGGATGTCCTCGACCGGGAGCGACTTCGGTACGTAGCCCGACGCGCCAAGTTCGATGCAGCGCCGCACCGTCTGCGGATCTTCACGCGCCGATACAACCATCACGGGGATCTCGGCATGCTGCGCGCGGAGCAGCATCAGCCCGGACAGCCCCCGCACACCCGGCATTGTCAGATCGAGAAGGATGAGCGCGATTTCGCTCTCGCGCTGCAGCACGCTCTGAAGGTCATCCAGCGAGCCAGCCTCGACAATGCCGAACGTCTCACCGTCCGGCTGCGCGCCCCCCTTGAGCGCCTGGCTAAGCGCGCCGCGAAAGATCGGGTGATCGTCAACGATCACAATCGTCGTGCTGGTCATGCCGCGACGTTACGCACACCGCTGGAGCGGTGCAACGTACGGCGCACAGGAAATCAGTGGTAAAGGTAATCGCGTCCACGAGGACCCATGCGTCGCGAAAGTGCCCCGATCATGAGGGACGAAGCGTCTGACGCGCCGCGCGTGTTGCAACCGTGGCGCCGAAAACCGGGGAAACGAGAGCCATGATCAAGTTCCGCCGCCGCCGACCCTACTGGAAGCGGACAAAATTTCAGATCCTTGCCAGTCTGGTTCTGCCCGGCCTCGTCATGCTGGCAACACCGCTCTACGTCGACGCGCTCAACGTCCACACGCTTGCCGGTTTCCCGGTGGGTTATCTGGTCTCGACCCACGGCACGATCCTGTTCGCGATGGTCGCCGTATTCCACTTCGTCGCCCGCCAGGACGCGGTCGATCGCTGGCACGGCGCGCACGAAGATATCTGACGCAGACCCACGCGAAAAATGTGACGAGCGAAGGGGGGAAAAATCATGCAGCAGGCCGCGCACAGACGCCGCGTCACGCCGCGCATCGGTGTCTACCTCGGCATTTTCTCAAGTGCGCTCATCAGCCTTATGCTTGTGCTGCTGATCCTTGAGCAGTTGGGCACCGACGTCGAGACAATCCGCTCGACGATGATCATCGCACCGCTCGGCCTCTACCTCATGGTCGCATTGCTGGCCTACGCGACGAACGCACTCGAATATTTCTCCGCCGGTCGCGCGGTCCCGGCGCTTCTCAACGGGCTTGCCATGGCCGTGACCTCGCTTGGCGGCATCGGCATTGTCACGCTCGCAGGCCTGTTTTTCTTCCTCGGGCATGACGCTTTCGCGTTCGCCATCGGCTGGATGCTTGGCCTCATGGTGCTTGGCATTCTGCTCGCGCCCTATCTGCGCAAGTACGGCGCCTCAACCATCGCCGGATATCTCGGCCGTCGCTTCGCCAGCCGCACGATCCGCGTTGTCGCTGCGCTCGTGATCGCCCCTGCGATTGTGCTCGTGATGGCGGCTGAAATGAAAATCGTCGGCGTGCTCATCTCGCAATTTGCCGGAGGGCAGTTTGCGGAGATCATCGCGATTGGTGCCGTGCTGTTGTTCTGCATGGTCTCGATAGGCGGTATGTACGGGCTGACATGGTCCAACTGCGCGCAGGCCATCACCGCGCTGTGCGGATTGCTTATCCCGCTGACGATCGTCTCACTGCAACTCACCAACCTGCCGTTTCCGCAGATGACCTACGGCCTGATGTTTGACCGCCTCGCGCTGCGTGAGCTGAGCAATGGGGTCTTCGCCAAGGCATCCGGCGCGACACCGACGTTCGCCATACCGGGCGTCGAACCGCAGATGATCGAGAAGCCTTTCATCGAAGCCTTCGGCGCGATGAGTGCATCCACGTTCATCACGGTCGCGCTCGTCATCATGGCAGGCATCGCCACGATGCCGGCGCTGCTTGCACGCTCTGGCACCACCCGCGGTGTCTACGACATGCGCAAGTCGATGGGCTGGACGGTCTTTTTCGTCGGCCTCGTCATGCTGAGCCTACCAGCGCTCGCCGTCTTCTTCCGGTTTGTCGTTTTCGATACGGCGATCGGTGCAAGCGGCGCCGACATACCGCAATGGTTTCGCACGCTCGAGAGAACGGGGATCATCGCGATCGACGGCAATCAGTCCGCGCTGAGCGTCGACAATGTGCGCTTCGCCCGCGACGGCATCTTCGGAGGCTTCGTCACCGCGATCGGCATGCCGACGGCGCTGGTTTATCTCGCCATCGCGGCAGCGCTCGCGGCGACCGTCGCGGCAATCACCGCGCATGCGCTGGCGCTCGCCAACACACTGACGGATGATCTGGCTTTCGCTGCCGACCCCAATCCTGCCAGCGATTTACCACGCCTCGTCACGGCGCGTCTGTTCGTCTCTGTCGCACTGGTCGCAGGTGGGCTCGTCGCGCTCTACATCGACGCT
Source organism: Pseudomonadota bacterium (assembly GCA_038534255.1). GTDB lineage: Bacteria > Pseudomonadota > Alphaproteobacteria > Rhizobiales > CALHAX01 > CALHAX01. The sequence goes on along the minus strand of JBCAXC010000176.1, from coordinate 2,179 downwards.
GACCCGTTGCGCCTGTTCTGCTGGGGCTTGTCGCTGTCCGCAGCGACGCTTTTCCCGGTCCTTGTCATGTCGATCTGGTGGAAACGCATCAACGGACAGGGGGCGCTCGCCGGGATGGTCGCTGGTTTCGCGACGACTGTGGCTTTCATCGCGATGGTGCAATTCGGCATCGCGCCGGAAGTGGTCGGCAGCGACGACCTTCTTGCCGCGATGGTCGGACTGCCGGCTGGCGGCCTCGTGACGATCGCTGCAAGTCTCGCAGGTCCCACGCCGAAGCACGCGCTGCTCGAGTTCGTCCGCGATTTGCGAATTCCCGGCGGCGAGACAATTGCCGATCGCGAAACGCGTCTCGCAAACGGCAACGCGAGGTAGCAGCGCGCGCCTCCTCACCCCGTCGCGAAAATAGTCAAATCAACCGCAGCACAGCGGCGCTCAACGTCAAAGCGGCGTACCGTCCGGCTGTTCGCGCCGCAGATCGTCAACCAGTCCCTTGAAGCGCCGAATGATACCCTCAACGAATGTGAACGCGCGATCGACTTCGGCTTCGCTCGGCAAACCTTCCGATCCGAAAGAAGACGATGGCTTCTGCGCACCGAGCGCACGCGGTGGGTTCCGCTCAAGCACTGCGATCCGGTCTCGCAACTTGCGGTTCTCGGCACGTAGCGCCTCAACGTCCGCTGCATCCGAGATGCCGTCATCCGCAATGACCGCACAGGACCACGCACCGTCAGAGTCCTTGCAGAGCGACATCGCACCGGTGGCCGTGTCGAGGCGCAGCACGCCATCGTCCGTGTTCTGCATCTGATAGCGCCCGTCCGGACGTTGCTCGTTCGCCGCCTCAACACTCAGCGCTGGAGCGGCCACGACGAGCCCGGCCACCGCAAGTGCACTCACGCCTGCCACCATCCGGCCTCGACGATCGTGAAAACCCATAGCTCCAAACATCACGTACTCCATTACGATGCCCACCCGGAACGGGTGGTTCTGGCCATCCCGGCGGAACGGCCCCTCGGCAAGCCGCAACCCATGCACGAAATCTGGGGGAAATTCGGGTTATTTCCGCCACATGCGATCGCCTCGGTTGCCGCACCCGCGTTGGCGATTAGGGTGCAGTTAAGCGATTCAGGTAAAAACATGGCGTGAGATTCGTGTGCGTCAAGCACATCCGACGGCGTGAGCTCGTTTCAAGCCGCCTCACTCGCAATGTTCCAAGCGTAGTCAATGTTCCAAGCGTAATCAAAGACAACGATCGGCACCGGCGCTTGCATGGCAACATGCGTTTGCTGTGTTAGACATTGAGAGTTGCTTGGCCAGAAACATGACGAACGTGCCGATCGATACTGCCCGGCCTGAACGGCCATCGACCACGGCCTTGGGCGTTGCCGACGGGCGACAGGCGACCACGCGCGCCATCGATCCGGCGCGGATGGTGCACCTCGAACAACTGTTGGCCGGCATCGCATCCCATCTGCAGATGACGGGCAACCGGCACAGCGACGTCGTCGAGCAGTTGCGCGCACGGTTCACCGTCCTGCGGCAGGGGGCGAGTAACGGTCAGGCCGGGGGCGATCTCGCGCATCACCTTGCCCTCTTTGAAGCGCAGCTCATCTCGCTTGCCATTCGCACCGGCGTCCCCGTTCCCGACAAGGCGGCGCCAGCGCAGCAGTCGTCTGGGGGACCTCAGCCCCATCATGCGGGACGACCTGCACCTGCACCGAACACGCCTCAACCTGCACAACTCGGCTCGCCTTCGGCACGCCCGCCCGCACACACCACGGCAGACACGCAGCCGGCGATCGGGCGACAGGAGCTGCCACAACCAAAGGCAGCCGATGCCCCGATCGTTGCGCCAACGCAGGCACAACTCGCACACCAGCCGGACGCCGCGCGACGCGGCCCGATAGGGGCACCACCACCCTCGGCCCATCCCGCTTCCGGTCCGGGCATGCTCGCGCTGCGCCGTCAGTCGCAGGAGACATTTGAGGATGCCGTCGCCGCGTCCCAGACCGAGGCAGCGGCACGCGAGGCGGAGACAAAAACCGCTCCAGACCCGATCTTCACCTATCAGCCTCCACCACGCGAAGGCACGAAGAGCCGCCCGTCCGCCATCCGCGCCGCCATCCTCGGCGAACCGGCGGCCCGTCAGGCCGCAACGGTCGAGCGTGAGGAAGAGAGCAAA
>JBCAXC010000175.1:0-5496 GCA_038534255.1 Pseudomonadota bacterium | reverse complement strand
ACACGCTTTTCGCGATGCGGGTCGGTGAGACGATCGACTGGCTTGCCCGTGAGATGACGCTTGAGGGGGGCGGGTTCGCGTCATCGCTTGATGCCCACCGTGTTCAGAGTCTATGTGGTCAACGATCCGCACAGCGAGTTGGTGCACCGCGCCAAGCGCCATGGGTGCGCCACTGTCCCCGCTCGGGCGCTCCGATGCGCGGGTCAACTGCGAGGTGATCAGCTCGGCGTTCGTCGAAACCTTGTGCGGCTCTTCGGCATAGATGCGTGCGATTTCCTGCAGCACACGCTGGAACGACGGCCGTCCATAACGCTCCTTGTCCGGGAAGTAGGTGCCCCCGAAAAACGGTCGACCATCGGGGGTGAGGAACATCGTGAGTGGCCAGCCACCCTGCTCGCCAAGCGTATGCAGCGCCGCCATATAAATCGCATCGACATCCGGTCGTTCTTCACGATCGACCTTGATGTTGATGAACAGGCGGTTCATCAGCGCCGCCGTCGCCTCATCCTCGAAGCTCTCATGCGCCATCACATGGCACCAGTGACAAGCGGCATAGCCAACCGAGAGTAGGATCGGCGTGTCCGTTTCGCGCGCATGCGCGAGCGCATCCGGTCCCCACGTCCACCAGTCGACCGGGTTGTCTGCATGCTGCAGCAAGTACGGGCTGGTAGCTTCGGAAAGGCGATTGGGCATCGGGGTGGTCGCTGTTCAGGGTAGACGAAGAGCCGGACCATGTGCGACGCCCGCACGCGACGCAACCCGACAACGGCGCGGCGTCTTTGACAAACTCACATTGCATGCGGCGCGACGTGGGTCGTCCCTGTGGTCCTCCGCTTGAAGCGAAGTATGCGTTATGACGTCATCCACCATCTTCGCACTCTCGACTGCGGTCGGACGCGCCGGTGTCGCGGTGGTGCGTATCTCCGGACCAGCAACGACCAACGTTCTGAAAGTCATGACTGGCCGCGTGCCTTCGCCACGCAACGCGCAGCTGTCAGACATCAAGACGCGTGACGGCAACGAGATCATCGATCGTGGTCTGGTGCTGTTCTTCCCCGGCCCGGCCAGTTTCACTGGCGAGGACGTCGCCGAGTTGCATGTCCATGGCAGTGTCGCGGTGGTTCAGAGACTGCTCGATGAGCTGCGCCGTTTCAACGAACTGGAGATCGCGGAGCCCGGCGGTTTCACTGAGCGCGCGTTTCTGAATGGCAAACTCGACCTCACCGCGGTTGAAGGGCTGGCAGACCTGCTTGATGCCGAGACCGACCGGCAACGTGCTCTGGCCGTCGCCCAGACGTCAGGCCTTCTGCGCGATCGAGCTGCCGCATGGCGTCGCGATCTCGTGCATGCGCGCGCTCTACTGGAAGCAGTCCTGGATTTCTCGGACGAGGCAGATGTGACCGACGGACCGATCGCGGACGCGTTCACGCGTCTCGAACGGCTTGCGAAAGATCTCGCGACCGCTTTGGACGACAGCTCACGGGCGGACACCATTCGCAACGGCGTGCGCATTGCCCTCATTGGCGCGCCGAATGCCGGGAAATCATCACTCCTGAACACACTCGCAGCACGTGACGTCGCCATCGTCACGGACGTACCTGGCACCACGCGCGATGCGATTGAAGTCACGATCGCCATTGAGGGCATTCCTGTCACGGTCATCGACACGGCCGGCCTGCGCACAACCGATGATGCCATCGAACGTGAAGGCGTGCGACGCGCACGCGTCGCAGCAGAAAGCGCCGATCTCGTGCTCTTGCTGGCTGAGCGCGGCGCGGAACCCGTCGAGGATCTCGGGCACATCGAGAGTGACCTCACCGTATGGACAAAGTCCGACCTCCATACGGCACCGCCAGGATTGGAGGCGACCGACGCCATCACAGTCTCAACCCGGACGGAGAATGGTCTCGACCCGCTGTTGCACTGGCTGTCGGACTGGGTGCAGAGCCGCGCTGGTGATGGCGAGCCTCCGCTCGTTACACGGGCCCGCCAACGTGCGTGCATCAGGGACGCTCATACGATCATCGCGAGGTGCCACGCTGCCGGTCCAGGCGATCTCGAACTTCGTGCTGAGGACCTTCGCCGCTCAAGCCACGCACTGGCTCGCCTGACTGGAGAGATTGATGCGGAAGACGTGCTGGACGATCTCTTCGCGGGCTTCTGCATTGGTAAGTGATTCAAATGACTCGATGTTTCACGTGAAACATTTCTCGCTGCGTCCCATCTCGGCGACAGCGCGGAAATAGATTCCGGCACGGCATCGAGAGTGCGCAGGCGTTACGCCAGGGATTCCCGGACGCTGGCAAGTATGAGACAACACGCTGCAACGCGGATGCGATGGAGAGCAATACGGTGAGCGAGCGCTTCGATGTGATTGTTGTTGGCGGTGGTCACGCTGGCGTCGAGGCCGCCGCGGTAGCCGCACGCATGGGTGCGCGCACGTGCCTGGCGACACACGCCTTCGCAACCGTTGGCGAGATGTCCTGCAACCCGGCGATCGGAGGTCTCGGCAAAGGGCACCTCGTCCGCGAGATCGATGCGTTCGATGGCCTGATGGCGCGCGCTGCCGACGCTGCAGGCATCCAGTTCCGCATCCTTAACCGCTCCAAAGGCCCTGCCGTCCAGGGACCGCGCGCACAGGCCGACCGCAAGCTTTACCGCACAGCGATCCAGAACATGGTGCGTCAGCAGGCTGGCCTCACGATACGTGAGGGCGAAGTCGCGGATATCATTGTTGACGACGGACGCGCAGTTGGCGTTGTGCTTGGCAACGGCGATCGCCTGTTGGCCCCTGCAATCGTGCTGACGACCGGTACCTTTCTGGATGGTCTGATCCACATCGGCGACCAGCGTATTCCTGCGGGTCGAATGGGCGAGGCCCCGGCTGTTGCCCTGTCCGGTCGTCTCTACGCGCTTGGCCTCGACATGGGTCGTCTGAAGACAGGGACGCCACCGCGCCTCGATGGTCGCACCATTGATTGGTCCGGCCTCGATATTCAGGAAGGCGATGATCCACAGGTCCCGTTTTCCTTCATGACGGATCGCATCACCGTGCCGCAGGTCGCATGCGCCATCACCCACACCAACGCGGCAACCCACGACGTCATTAGGCAAAACCTGTCGCGCTCTGCAATGTATTCCGGACAGATCGAGGGGATTGGCCCGAGATACTGTCCGTCCGTCGAGGACAAGATCGTCCGCTTTCCGGACCGCGACGCGCATCAGATCTTCCTTGAGCCAGAAGGCCTCGATGACGACACCGTGTACCCGAACGGGATCTCGACGTCGTTGCCGCAGGATGTGCAGGAGATGATCCTGAAAACGATTCCTGGACTGGAACGCGCAAAGATTCTGCGTCCCGGTTATGCGATCGAATACGACTTCGTCGATCCGCGCGCGCTCACATCTGGGCTTGGCCTGAAAGCACTGCCGGGCTTGTTCCTCGCCGGCCAGGTCAACGGGACAACCGGATACGAGGAGGCGGCAGCACAAGGTTTGATCGCGGGGATCAACGCAGTGCGACTTGCAGACGGAGAAGCGTCACCGTTCGTGATTTCGCGGTCGGAAGGATACACCGGCGTGATGATCGACGATCTGGTCACTCGCGGCGTTAGTGAGCCCTATCGCATGTTCACGTCGCGGGCAGAGTATCGCTTGCGTCTACGCGCAGACAATGCAGATCAGCGCCTGACGCCAACGGCAATCGAGCTTGGATGCGTGAGCGCCGACCGCGCAGCGCGTTTCAACGCGCGCCGCTCGGCTATCGAACGGACCATTGCCGTGCTCAAGGATCGCACGGTGACGCCGGATGCCGCGCGCGCGAACGGCATCAATCTCAATCGCGATGGGAAACGCCGAAGCGCTTTTGAGCTATTGGCATTTCCGGATGTGAGCGTCAGTGACCTTGAGCGCGTCTGGCCTGAGCTTGGCGACCTCTCGACCGAGATCATGGCGCAGGTTGCAACGGACGCGCGCTACGCCGTCTACATTGCGCGGCAGGACGCAGACGCGTTGGCACTCTCACAGGAGGAGCAGACGCGGATCCCTTTCGATTTCTCATATGACGGCATTCCGGGGCTCTCGAACGAGATGCAGGAGAAGCTGAAAGCACGCCAACCTTCGTCGATCGCTGAGGCCCGCCGCATTGATGGGATCACACCCGCTGCGATCATGCTGATCATAACGGCCCTTCGACGAGAGCAGCGCAATAGCCAGGTCCGCCGGGTTTCCGCGTGACGCCAACAAAGAGTGACGTCGCGGCATTGCGAGAGATCGTTGATGTTTCACGTGAAACACTCGACCGCTTGACCCGGTACGCCGAAGCGTTGGCGCGTTGGCAGAAGACGACCAACCTCGTCTCACCCGCAACGATCCAGCATTTCTGGACACGCCATGTGTTGGATTCCGCACAGTTGCTCAGCTTTGCCGGGCAAGGAACGTCGTGGGCTGACCTTGGCACAGGCGCCGGGCTTCCAGGGTTTGTCCTGGCAATCCTTGGAGCCGGATCCGGTCGGGCTTCGCGGGTTGTGCTGGTTGAGAGCAGTGGCCGCAAAGCCGCGTTCCTCCATCAGGCGCGGGTTGCGACCGCGACCTCTGTGGAAATAACGGCGTCGCGAATTGAAAGTGAGACGACGCAGCGTAGGATTGCGCACATCGACATCGTAACGGCGCGTGCGCTTGCGCCATTGTCACAACTCTTCCGGTACACGGAGCACGCAGCTGCCAATGGCTCGCGCCTGCTCTTTCCGAAGGGGCGTAGCGTCGATACCGAGATTGAGGAAGCCCGGCAGCAATGGGCGTTCGACGTGGTCCGTCATGCGAGCCGCATCGATCCCGAAAGCTGCATCCTCGAGATCACGTCCCTGGCCCGGCGCGATATGGAGCGCCGGTAAGCCGCAACAGGAGAAGACGATGACGCTACAACCTGGACGGGATGCCATACGGGTCCTGGCGGTCGCCAATCAGAAGGGCGGCGTTGGCAAGACCACCACAGCCATCAACCTCGGCACAGCCCTTGCAGCGATTGGTGAGCGCGTTCTCGTCCTCGATCTGGATCCACAGGGCAATGCGAGCACCGGGTTGGGCATTGCAGAACCGCTCCGCAAGATCACCTCTTTCGACATCCTGGCGGGCAACGCGGGACTTGCTGAAGCGGCACTTCCGACCGCTGTCCCTGGTCTCGCGATTGTGACGGCCAACGCGGATCTTGTCGGGCTTGAGAGTGAGATCTTGCATGAGCAAAACCGCAACTTTCGCCTGCGTGATGCAGTCGCCACGCTTGCGGCAACGCAGGGCGTCGATGGCCGACCGCCTTACACATATATCCTTATCGACTGCCCCCCATCATTGAATGCCCTGACGCTCAATGCCCTCGTCGCCGCACACTCCGTGCTCGTGCCGGTTCAGTGCGAGTTTTTTGCGCTCGAAGGCATCTCGCAGCTCCGTGAGACCATTGATGGCGTGCGCGCGACCTTGAACCCCAGACTGGATATCCAG
>JBCAXC010000174.1:0-5512 GCA_038534255.1 Pseudomonadota bacterium | reverse complement strand
CGGCGGCGGATGAAAGCCGGATGCCGAGTGATGCGGAAGTGGCGGATGCATTCGCCGAACTCGCCGCAATCCACCGCGAAGAAGGATGCGATCTGATCCTGCTCGAGATGGTTTTTCGCCCGCGCCATGTCGACTTGCTGATCGCCGCCGCACGCGAAACAGGGCTTCCGGTCTGGTGTGGGTTTGCCTGCCGGCGCGCTGACGATGGGCGCGTGCTGGCGTTCGAGCCCAGCCGGGAGGTTCCGTTCGCGGACGTCGTGATGCAGGCTGGAGCGCATCACCTCGACGCCGCAGGTGTGATGCACACGCCGTCAAACCTGATCGGCGACGCCATTGATGTCCTGAAGTCCGGTTTCGGCGGACCGCTGACCGCGTATCCGGACAGCGGGTATTTCAAGATGCCGGAATGGCAGTTCGAAAACATTATCCCGCCGCTGGATCTGCAGGACTATGCGCGCGGTTGGCGGCAGCAGGGCGTGCAAGTGTTTGGCGGATGTTGCGGACTTTCGCCGGAGCATATTGCGGCGCTGGCTGAGCTGCGGACTGCAGCCGCTTGAGCACGACTCAAGTGCCATTTGGCACCTCGCCGAAGCGGACGCGGATCAGTGCGAGCCGCGTTTCTTTTTTTCCTGGGAATGTGATCCGCGCTTGGCTTTGGTTGTGGTCTTGCCCGCGTGCGAGCCGCGCGCGACGCCCTTCGGTGTGCTGCCGATCTTCACCGCGCCGAATGTGACGTTGACGGTTCCGGCTTTTTCGAAGGTGAGAGTTGCGGCGATCTTGTCGTCTTTCCGGATCGGCGTTTTGAGCTGCATGAACATCACGTGGTCGCCACCGGGTGCGAGCGTGATGCTCTCGCCTGCCGGGATCTCGATCCCGTCCTGCAACTTGCGCATCTTCATGATGCCGTCGGTCACGGTCATCGTATGTATCTCCGTGACACCGGCGATCGGTGACGAGACGGCGAGCAAGCGGTCGGCTCCCGCGCCGTTGTTCGTGATCGTCAGGTAACCCGCGCCGACCTTGGCCGCTTTCGGCGTTGCGCGTGACCATGGTTGCTCGATCACGAGATCGCCGACCTTCGTCGCGCTGCCGGCGGAGACCGGCGACGCGAGTGCCGCTGACGTGGCGAAGGTGACGGCAAAGGCGAGCGCGGTGAGAGGGTGAGGCATTTCGGGTATTTTCCGAAAGGTTGTTTGGTTGCGTTCCGGTGCGGACGTATGGGCTCCGTCGCAGCTCTGCAAGTGTGGCGACCGCAGCTCATCCCGCGCGTGTCGCCTCGATTGCTTTGCGCATTAGCACCTTCGCGGCCTCACTCTTCCAGTCAGCAGGGCCAACGAGGCGGCCGAGTTCACGGCCTTGGCGGTCGAACAGGACCGTGGTCGGCATGCCGAACGCCTTGAGCGGGCCTGAGGTCGTCGTCGTCGGGCCCTGATGAAGGCCGAGTGCTTGAGCGCCGATCTCATTCAGAAACCTTTTCGGTTTGGCGGGGCCTCCCCGATCAATACTGATGGCCAATAGCTCGAAATCCGGCCCGGCCAGCTCTTCACGCAGTTTCACGAGGTCAGGCATCTCCTTGCGGCATGGCGCACACCACGTCGCCCAGAGGTTCACAAGCACGACCTTGCCCGACCAATCGTTGAGCCGGGCGGGTTTGCCGTCAGTCTCGGTTTCCTCAGCGCTCGCGAGATCAAAAGTTTTCCATGCGAGTTTGTCTGGTGCTGGCGCAGGCGCCTTTTTCACGACGAAGGTGCCCATGTCGCCCTTCGCCAGAGGTCTGAGCGCCTGTGAAACCGAGGACACATCGGCCTTCGTCGTGCCTGGTTCGCTTGGCGTGGGTGCGACTGAGCTGGCTGTTTCGCTTGTCGACGTCGTCGCCGGATTGGACACCGGATCCGAGGTCGGTCCCGGGAGATTGCCAGCCGGGTTGCCGCTCATGTACACCGCGAGAAACCCGGCAACTGCCGCGATGGCCGCAACCGTCGTCGCGGGCCCGCCCGTGAGCGGCGACGTCTTTTTCTCTCTGTCGCTCACGCTGTCTTTTTCGCCATCTTCGAAATCATTCCGGTCGCTCATGTCAGCTCGCAACTCCAAACCGTCTACGCCCGGAAAACCAGGCGCACCGGTCTCTAATGAAATGTGGGGCGGCCGTTTCGCCGCCGGTCCTTCCGCCATCATGGAGGAGATCAACGCATCTGTCGGCTTTGATCAACGTCTCGCGCATCAGGACATCCGCGGTTCACTGGCGCATGCAGCAATGTTGAAGGACGTCGGCGTCCTTACGGCCAAGGACGCCAAAGCCATCGCGAAAGGGCTAAACGCGATCCGTGCAGAGATCGAGACCGGGCAGTTCACATTCTCGCGTGCGCTTGAAGACGTGCATATGAACATCGAGGCGCGTCTGGCCGAGATCATCGGGCCGGAAGCCGGACGTCTGCACACTGCACGCTCGCGCAACGATCAGGTGGCGACGGATTTCAGGCTTTGGGTGCGCGATACGATCGATCAGATCGACGTAGGCCTCGCCGCGCTGCAGAGCGCGCTCGTCGACAAGGCGGACACGCATGCGGCGACGGTGATGCCGGGCTATACGCATCTGCAGACGGCCCAGCCAGTGACATTCGGCCACCACTGCCTCGCCTATGTGGAGATGATCGGGCGCGATCGCGGGCGGTTTCAGGATGCGCGCACGCGGCTCAACGAGTGTCCGCTCGGTTGCGCAGCGCTGGCGGGGACGTCGTTTCCGATCGACCGCAAGGCGACCTCCGACGCGCTCGGGTTTGCGCGGCCAACCGCAAACTCACTCGATGCAGTGGCCGACCGTGACTTTGCGCTTGAGACGCTCAGTGCTGCATCCATTGCGGCGATGCATCTGAGCCGGTTTGCAGAAGAGATCGTAATCTGGGCGTCTGCCGAGTTCGGCTTCGTCACGTTAAGCGACGCATTCACGACCGGCTCGTCGATCATGCCGCAAAAGCGCAATCCGGATGCGGCTGAGCTCTCACGCGCCAAGATCGGGCGGATTGCGGCGGCGTTCCAGAGCCTCCTGATGGTGATGAAGGGCCTGCCGCTCGCCTATTCGAAGGACATGCAGGAAGATAAGGAAGTCACGTTCGATGCGCTCGACAGCCTGGCGCTGGTGATCGCTGCGATGACCGGCATGGTGCGTGATCTGGTGGCGAACGAAGATGCCATGCGGGCGAGCGCGGCGCGCGGGTTTTCGACCGCGACGGACCTTGCCGACTGGCTGGTCCGTGCCGCCGGTGTGCCCTTCCGGGAGGCGCATCACATCACCGGGTCCGTTGTGTCGGCGGCAGAAGCGCATGACGTGACGCTGGACGCGCTGCCGCTTGCGATCATGCAGGAGATCGACCCGCGCATCACCGCCGATGTGTTCGATGTGCTCAGTGTCGATGCTTCGGTGAAGAGCCGGACAAGCTTTGGTGGCACCGCGCCACAGAACGTGCGCAAAATGGCGCGACGCTGGCGAAAGCGGTTGGAAAGCGATGCCGCGAGGCGCTAGTCAAAGGGCGACGCGTGACATGCCGCCTCAACTCCCGGGCGGTTTGCAAGTTCGATGCGACCGCGTAAGGATTGAGTGATGAGCCTGTTTGGAACCTTTCGATCGGCCGTTTCGGCACTCGTCGTGATCATTTTCGCGGTCGGGCTCAGCGCGTGTGGCGTGAAAGGTCCGCTTGAAAATCCGACGGCGCCGGCCGCCGCGACACCTGATGAAAACGCGATCATCGAGGGCGATACGACGGAAGAGAAACCGCGCGAGCGGATCATTCTTGACGGCCTCCTCGAATAGTCTCGGGTTGCGCGTGCGGATCATGGTCGCCTACGTGGGCGTTGACGATACCTCTCAACAACGCGCATTTCTCCATGCATCACTTTCAATACCGCGACGGCGTCCTGCACGCTGAAGACGTCAGCCTTGCCGCTATCGCTGAGGCGGTGGGGACGCCGTTCTACTGCTATTCCACGGCGACGCTGACGCGGCACTATCAGGTGTTTGCCGATGCGTTTCGCGGCACGGACCCGCTGATCTGCTACGCGATCAAGGCCAACTCGAACCAGGCGGTCATCCGCACGCTGGCTGACCTCGGCGCGGGCATGGATGTCGTCTCCGAGGGAGAATTGCGCCGGGCGCTTGCAGCGGGCGTTGCTGCGGAGAAGATCATTTTTGCGGGCGTCGGCAAGACCCGCGACGAGATGGCTTTTGCACTGGCGTCCGGCATTCGGGGCTTCAACGTCGAGAGCGCAGCGGAGCTTGAGGCACTCTCGGACGTCGCGTCCGCCAATGGGCAGACCGCGCATGTGGCGTTGCGGGTCAATCCTGACGTCGATGCAGGAACGCACGAGAAAATCTCCACCGGTAAAGCGGAGAACAAATTCGGCATCGCCTATGACGATGCGGCGGCGCTCTACGCCCGGGCGGACGCGCTGCCCGGCATTGTGGCCGATGGCGTTCATATGCACATCGGCAGTCAGATCACCGATCTTGCGCCGTTTCGCGAGGCCTTCCGGCGTATGGCAACGCTCGTGACGGATCTTCGGGCTGATGGACGCACAATCACACATCTCGATCTTGGCGGCGGTCTCGGTGTGCCCTATCGCGGGACAAACGACGTGCCGCCACACCCGGACGAATACGCAGCGGTCGTCCGTGAGACGGTCGGCGATCTCGATGTCAGCCTAGCGTTCGAGCCAGGGCGGATGATTGCGGCAAACGCCGGCATCCTCGTGGCCCAAGTCATCTTCTTGAAAGACACGGCGGTCGGCCCTGACGCTGGAGTACGTGACAGCGGCGACGCCTATGCCGAGCGCTTTGTAATCGCTGACGGCGCGATGAACGATCTCATTCGCCCGACACTCTACGACGCGCACCACGATATTCTCCCCGTTCGCGAGCCGAATGACGGTACACGGGACATGATTTGCGATGTCGTCGGGCCGGTCTGTGAGACCGGAGATTATCTCGCCCGCGGGCGGCGGCTGCCGGAGATGGCGCCGGGCGCGCTCTTTGCAGTGATGACGGCGGGGGCCTATGGCGCCGTGCAGGCCGGGACGTACAACACCCGCCCGCTCGTTCCCGAGGTCATGGTCAACGGCGCAGACTTCGCCGTAGTGCGCCCACGCCAGACCTACGACGACCTGATCGGCCTCGACCGGATGCCTGATTGGCTGACTGTTTAAGGGAAAGTAATTGCCGCCGCCGCGCCGCCGTCTGTCGTTGTGGATGAACGGCAACGTCTCGGAGCGCGGCGATGTGGGTCCTAGGCTCAAGGCCTAGGACGACAAAAGGTGGGAGAGAGTAAACACGGCATCCCATCACCCCGATTTGTCATCCTCGGATTTAATCCGAGGATCCATGGCAGGGCTTGTTGGGATGGTGGTAGAAACGCGCGGCGATTGGCCGAAATCAACGCTGAAGCCCCAGCGGACCGCGATGTGGGTCCTAGGCTCGAGGCCTAGGACGAAAAAAGGGGGGAGAGAGAGTAAACACCGGTAT
>JBCAXC010000173.1:0-5535 GCA_038534255.1 Pseudomonadota bacterium | reverse complement strand
AGCTCGACCCGCTTCTTGAGCCCGTAGGGCAGGCGGCCCACCGGTGTGCGCCGGATCGCCTGGATCTCGAGAAAGTCAATAATCTCCTCGACACGCTTGCGATGCGCGATTTCCTCGTTCCGCGCCGGGCCGAAGTGGACAAGCTGAAAGAGAAAGTTCGAACTCATTTTGAGCGAGCGACCGGACATGATGTTGTCGAGCGTCGACATGCCCTGAAACAGCGCGACGTTCTGGAAGGTGCGCGCAATGCCCTGCGTCGCGGCGATGTGTGGGCGCATCTGCTTGCGCGGATTGCCCTTCCACGTGATCGTGCCTTCCTGGGGATGATAAAACCCGTTGATCACATTGAGCATCGAAGTCTTGCCGGCCCCGTTCGGCCCGATAATCGCCCGCACTTCGCCCTTGCGGATATCAAACGAGACATCGCGGATTGCCTTCACGCCGCCGAACGAGAGCGAGACATTTGCCACGTCGAGGACAACTGGACGCGCGTCACTCGAAAGCCGCCCACTCCCCTCGGGCGTGGATGCGCTTTGAGGCATCTCGTCAGTGGTGGCCTTTGCATCCATGGTTACTCCGCCGCCTCCTTGAGCGTCGCGGGCGCAGCGTCATGCAGTGTCATGTCCACGATTTTCACGTCACCTGTGATCTCGCCCCGTCGTCCGTCCTCGAATGTCACTTCCGTCGTGATGTGGCACTGATTGCTGCCATCGTAGAGCGCGGTCACCAGCGGCGAATAACGATCGGCGATGAACCCGCGACGCACCTTTTGCGTCCGCGTCAGTTCACCGTCATCTGCGTCCAGTTCCTTGTGCAGGATGAGAAAGCGCGAGATCTGCGCCGCCCCGACGTTCGGCTCATGCGCCAGCGCCCGGTTCACTTCGTCAACGTTCTCCTCGATCATCCGGTACACGTCCGGATGCGCGGCAAGTTCCTGATAACTCGCGTAGGAGACATTGTTGCGCTCCGCCCAGTTCCCGACAGCGACGAGATCGATGTTGATCATCACCGCACAGAAATCGCGCCCGTCACCAAGCGCCACCGCTTCCTTCACATTGGGGTAGAATTTCAGCTTGTTCTCAATGTACTTCGGCGCGAACAGCGATCCGTCGCGGAGTTTGCCGACATCCTTCGCGCGGTCGATGATCTTCAGATGTCCACGATCGTCGATGAATCCCGCGTCGCCGGATTTCACCCAACCTTCGGCGTCTTTTGTATCCGCCGTCGCTTCCGGGTTCTTGAAGTATTCTGCGAAGGTACACGGGCTGCGATAGAGCACTTCGCCGCTCTCCGCGATTTTCAGCTCGACATCAGGCGCGGCGACACCAACAGTATCGGGATAAATCTCCCCATCCGGCTGCATCGTCACGTAAACTCCGGCTTCCGTCTGTCCGTAAAGCTGCTTCAGGTTCAGCCCGAGTGAGCGATAGAACTGAAAAATCTCCGGTCCGATCGCTTCCCCGGCGGTGTAGCCGACCTTGAGCCGGGAGAGCCCCATCTCGTTGCGAAGCGGGCCGTAAATCAGCACGTCGCCGATCCGGTAGAGCAACCGATCCCAAAGACCGACATCGCTGTCGCCGCCAACAAGGATGCGCTCGCCAACGCGCTTGGCGTGGCCCATGAAGAAGTTGAACAGCTTCTTCTTGGTCGTCCCGGCGTCCTCCATCCGCACCATGATTTGCGTCAGGGCGTTCTCGAACACGCGCGGCGGCGCGAAGAAATACGTCGGCCCGATCTCGCGGCGATCGACCGGCACCGTCTCACCGCTCTCGGGGCACGACACGCAGAAGCCCGCAACGAACGACTGGCCATAGGAGAATATATGATCGCCGACCCACGCCATCGGCAGATAGGCGATCATTTCCTCATCGGCGCCCAGATTGTCGAACGCGTTGCCGTTGCGCGCCGCGATGATGACGTTGTCGTGGGTCAGCACGACGCCCTTCGGCTTGCCTGTCGTCCCTGACGTATAGAGCATAACGCTGATATCCGCGCCTTCGCCCTCTGCGATCTGCGCGAGCCACTCGTTCTCCAGCGCAGCATTGTCGGCAAGCGCCTTGCGGCCAAGCTCCTGCACCTGCGTGATGCTGTGAATGTCGGTGTGGTCGTAGTCTTTCAGACCGCGCTCATCGTCGTAGATGATCTTCTTGAGCGAGGTGATCTGATCCGAGATCGAGGACACCTTGTCGACCTGCTCTTGATCCTCGACCACCGCGAACATGATGTCCGCGTGCTGCAGGACGTAAACCATCTCCTCCGCAACCGAGTCCTGATAGACCGGCACCGGGACCGCCCCGAGGCTCTGCGCGGCGACGAAGGTCCAGTAAAGGCGGGGGCGATTGTCGCCGACGATCGCAATTTTATCTCCGCGACGTAGCCCAATCGATGCGAGGCCGACCGCGTAGAGGCGGACTTCCTCCAGCACATCCGCCCACGTCCAGGATTGCCAGATGCCGAGGTCCTTCTCGCGCATCGCAGCACGATCGGCATAGGTCTTTGCATTTCGCAAAAGCAGTTTTGGCAGCGTATCGTGCGCAGTCTGCGCATCGCGCGCTGCAGTAGCGCGATCGGTCAAAACCTGATTGTCCTCCCGGCGGGTACACCGCTCGACTGTCGCGACATCTCTGGCCGCGTGTCAGTCATTAACGCCACGTTAACAGCAGCCTTGGGGCCAAGCCAACTTGTCTTTTGTTGGGGGCAGCGCTTGACACAGACAACCAGCCGCGCGCCTCGTCGTCAGGCTAGAGCCCTCCGCCTCTCGTTCATCAGGAAATATCGATGTCCTCAGCCGCTGGAACCACCGCAGTCCCTTCGGTCGCGCGCCCGACACTGGCGATCGAGGAGAGCGACCAGCGCTTCCCAGTCCGCCGCGTTTACTGCGTCGGGCGAAACTACGCCGCACACGCCCGCGAAATGGGCAAGGACCCGGATCGTGAGCCGCCCTTCTTCTTCATGAAACCGGCAGACAGCGTCGTCCCGGCGGCTGGTGTCATCCCCTACCCACCCCTGACAAGCGACCTTCACCACGAAGTTGAACTCGTCATCGCGATCGGCAAAGGCGGCGCCGCGATCGAGGAAGCTGATGCGCAAGCTCATGTCTGGGGTTACGCCGTCGGCATCGACCTCACCCGTCGCGATCTCCAGGGTGAGGCGAAGGCAGCTGGACGGCCTTGGGAGTGGGGCAAGAGTTTCGATGCCGCCGCCCCGTGCGGTTCACTTCGGCCCGCTTCGGAGACCGGTTATCCGGCAACGGGTGCGATCTGGCTCGACGTTGACGGGGCGCAACGTCAGCGTGGCGACCTTTCCGAAATGATCTGGTCAGTGCCGGAGATCATTGCGCTCTGCTCGCAGGCCAGTCGGCTGGAGCCCGGCGACCTGATTATGACCGGGACACCCGCGGGCGTCTCACCGCTCACCACAGGCAATACCGTGACGGCAGGCATCGCGGGCGTCGGCGAGATCGCCTTCGAGATCGGCGCGACCTCCGTTTGATCATGGTGCAACCGCGGCAGACCGCACCGAAAACGCACCGCCGTTAACACAACAGAAACCATGCCGCACACACACTTCGCCAAGCCGGAGGTGGGCCGGGCGCGAATGCGCTGACGCACATGCCTGGCATGTGTGCGTAGCGTTTTGAAAGTGTGTCATGCGTAATCCCGATACTGACGGCGCCCGCCGTCATGGTCGCTCCGACGGTGCTGTCTCCCGCCCGATCTTCGGCCTCGCCGCAACCCTCCTCCCACTGAGCCTGACAGCCTGCGCAAGCCTCAACATGGGCCACAGCGCTGGCGTGACGCACTCGATAAGCCGCCCGGCTGTCGCAACCGCGCCCACCTCTCATATCGGTGGCGGTGGCGACATCGCATCGCTCATCAAAAGCTCGCCCGGACACGCCGCGTCGCAGCGCGTGGCCCGCTCAGCGGGCGAAAGCGCGCAGGCCAGCACCGCCAACATGCGCGGCGCAGAAGCCGGTGAGCGTGGCCGGTTCACGCAAGCGATCCGCCACTTCGACAAGGCCATCGCACTCTCGCCGGATTATTATCAGGCCTATAACAACCGCGCGCTCGCGCTGGTCCGGCTCGGCCGGATGGGCCAGGCCCGCCGCGACTTCAACACCGCAATCCGCTTGAAGCCGAGCTACGGCGCGGCGCTCAACGGTCGCGGCAAGCTCAACCTGCATCAACAGCGCTTCGAGCAGGCCGACGCCGATTTTTCCTCCGCCATCCGCTACCGCAAGAACGATGCACTCGCCTGGTTCCATCGCGGCATGGCGCGCCAGGGCATGAACCGGCACGCCGATGCCATCGCAGATTTCAACCGTGCCTCACGTCTGCACCCGTCGCGCAACGAACCGCTTCTGCTGAAAGGCCGCAGCCAGATGGCGCTCGCCCGCAATCATGAAGCGCTCCAGACCTTCGACAAGGCTGCCCGCCGCGATCGCCGCAATCCGGAAATTCTCGTCCTGCGCGCCCGTGCCGCTGAGAACCTGAAGCTGAACCACCAGGCCGCGCGTGACTACCGTCGCGCCCTGAAACTCGATCCCCGCAACCGCCCCGCACGCACCGGCCTGCGGCGCACGCTCGGGCGGGTTTAGACGTCTTGCGGAGGTTCTGACGCCGACGCGCCGGGCGAGGAGGCGCGGGCCAATGCGGCCCAAAACCCTTCTTCTTCCATCAGACGCTCGGTCGAGCGGATCGTGCCTGTGTGATCGACCATGAAGCGGGCGGGCCAACCGTCGGCTTCCGCTGCATTGGCGACCTCGGCGCCCTCGTCCCACAAGATCACGAACGGCAGGTTCAGCTCCCGGCAGAGACCTTCGGCGCGGCGACGATGATCCGCATCAAGAGCGTACGTCCCGTGCGTGATCACGTGCACCTCACGCAGGCGATCGGGAAACGCGCGCTTGAGTTCGGCAACACGCTCCATGTCGAGGTTGTAGTAGTAGTTGGAGCGATACGTGCCGAGCGCCATCACGAGCAGGAACTCGCCCGGGCGCAGCGTGTCGACAATCTCGCGAAACCCGACGCGATCAATCGGCGTGACGACCTCGTTGATCGGATCGCTCGCTT
This sequence comes from Pseudomonadota bacterium, assembly GCA_038534255.1. Taxonomy (GTDB): domain Bacteria; phylum Pseudomonadota; class Alphaproteobacteria; order Rhizobiales; family CALHAX01; genus CALHAX01. The sequence goes on along the minus strand of JBCAXC010000173.1, from coordinate 463 downwards.
CAAGCTCGTAGGCGACAGGAAACGGCTTGCCGATCCAGTCCGGGTCCGGGAACTCCGGCTCACGGTCTTCAATATGCGCCAGCCATCGTTCCACTTCTTCGATATCGGGGGCGAGTTCGCGGGCCTGCCGGGCCGCCGCAAGCGCGCCTGGCACATCGCCGGACGTGTGGAGGCAGTGGCTGGCGGTGAACTGCTCAAGGCTCAAGTCGATACTGGAGTAGCTCGCCTGATCGGCAGCGATCCGTGAGGCTTGCGCGATTTCCAGCGTCTGCCACGCCTCGTCGTGCTGGCCGCGTGCGAGCTTTGCAAGCGCGAGCAGGTTGAGCGCAATATAGTCCGGATGCCCGGTGATCCGCTCTAGCGCGGTCTTCTGCTTGCCAAACCCGGAGAATAATCCTCCGCCCGCACCACCGAGATAGCGGAGCAGCGGCATCTCAAGCTCGGCCAGCGCGTCGACCATACC
>JBCAXC010000172.1:0-5563 GCA_038534255.1 Pseudomonadota bacterium | reverse complement strand
GCCAATCGCCAAACGCGGCAGCGACATCAACAATCGGCAAGGATAAATGCCGCGCCCTTCGCCCCCGTCATCATGGCCGGACCGTTAAGATTTCCGGAGACGATGTGCGGGAACACTGACGCATCGACGACCCGTAACCCTTCCACGCCATGAACCCGCAGCCGGGGATCGACCACACCATCCGCAGCATCCGGCGCCATCCGGCATGTTCCGCACGGATGAAACGTCGTTCCGGCACGCGCACGAATGTCCGCCTCAAAGTCTGCGTCCGTCATGCACGCCACCCCCGGCGCAACTTCACTCTCGATCTCATCGCGCAGCGCAGGCGTGTCGGACATCCGCCGGATGTACTGCGCACCCTCGACCATCTCCCGCATATCGTCCGGATGAGAAAACGAGTTCGGCTGGATCGCCGTCGGCATGTGCGGATCGGCCGAGACGGCCTGCACCGTGCCACGGCTCTTCGGCCGACACGACGAAATACCAAGCGAGAATGCCGGAAATGGGTCAGGCATCAGCAGCGGCCGCTCGGCATGGCGCGCGGAGAGCGTCGTCAGGACCTGACAATAGAGCTGCATGTTCGGCACATCGCTCGACGGCGTTCGGAAAAACCCTCCACTCTGGTTCACACTGAGTGACAGCGGCCCGCGCCGCCGGATCAGATAGTCGAGCCCGGCCTTGACGCGCTTCGGCCAGGTGTCGAGCTGCTGGTTGAGCGTCGCGTGGCGTGCGCGGAAGAAAAAGCTGTAGCCCAGATGGTCCTGCAGGTGCGCGCCGACATTCGGGTTCACCACCACCGGAGAAACCCCGAGCGTCTGAAGCCCATCGCCGGGGCCAATGCCTGACAGCTGCAGCAGGTGCGGCGATCCAATGGCCCCGGCGGCGAGCACCGTCTCGCGGCGCGCCCGGATGGCGATGGGAGAGCCACCGCGGCCCGCGCGCCCAGCCTCCCGTGCGACGACGCCGGTCGCCCGCTGGCCGTCGAATATGATCCGCTCGACCGTAACCCCGCTCAACACCCGCACGTTCGCGCGCCGCCTCGCCGGTCGCAGAAAAGCACGCGCCGCAGACATCCGCCGCCCCCGCGCGCACCGGCTGAGCCGATAGTACCCCGTCCCCTCCTGCGTCGCGCCATTGAAATCCGGATTGAACGGAAGCTGGAGTGCCTCACCCGCCTCAATGAGGCGGCGCGATAGCGGATGCGCGTGCGCCGAGACGTCCGAGATCGCAACGCGCGGTGCGCCGTCGTGCGCCGCGCCGTGATCTTCGAGATCAGCAAACACCGGTGCGACGTCATCCCAGCCCCAGCCGACATTTCCCTCCGCAGCCCAGCCATCATAGTCGCGCTGCTGACCGCGGATGTAGACCATCGCATTGATCGAGGATGAGCCGCCCAAGACCTTGCCGCGCGGCCAGTAATCGCGCCGTCCGTCTAGGCCCGGGTCCGCCACCGTCTCGAACATCCAGTTGACGCCGCGGTCATAGAACAACCGCCCATAGCCAAGCGGCACGTTGATCCAGAACCGTCGGTCGCTGCCTCCGGCCTCGAGCACGATCACCGAGTGGCGCCCGTTGCGCGACAGCCGTTCCGCCAGAACACACCCCGCAGAACCTGCCCCGACGATGACGAAATCGGCTTCGTAGTCGGTAGCGGAGAACACCCGACGACCGCCCACGCGCTCAGCCGACAAGTGCCGGAAGCCCCATGACAACCGCAACACCCGCAATGCCGAAGATTATGCCGAGTTTGCCGATCCCGACATCCGGCGGCTCGTCGCCACGCCCGGCAAGGTAGGTCATCACCCCGAAAGCCAGCGTCGCCATGGAGGCAAGCCCGCCCCACAGATAAAATACCAGCCCGGCCATACCGGTGCCGTCCGTGGGCCGCGGCCCGAACGCCACGTACAGGAACAGCCCCACGCACAACGTTGCGACCAGCGCACTGACAATCGTCAGGATCTTCAGAACCAGTTTCATGCGATCGTTCTCACCGGTATTGACGACAACGGGGCGCAGCATGACAGCAACGTCGCCAGATCAGCAACCGGATGAGTTGAACCACGCGAAGATTGTTGTGCCTTTCGAGGCATCGGGCGCGCACGCTCTTGCTTTCACTGCGCTTCGATCGCGAGCCGCAGCCGAAAACCTGAGAAGCTACGGTCTTCCGCGCGCGGTGCTGACACCGGGGTATCCGGAAAAAAACCGGTATCGAGCTGGCCCGTGCTGTTCGGCAGGGGTGTTGTGTTGAAGGTCGCACCTGCGCCGGGATCGGCGATCGAGCCGTCGAGAAACGGCGCGAACCCATCCACATTGAGACCGTCCTGCCACTTGAATTCCGGCGTGGCCTGTTGGGCGAGGGCAGGTGTGGCGTGGCCCAATGCGGCAACGACTATGATGAAAGCCGCAACCCAGCCTGACACGCGATATGCCGGTCGTGTTCGCTGCATCGTGCAACCCATCCTACGCGTTTGAGATCGTTTGATAGTCGCATGATTGAACCTGTCTGCATCGCCACAACGTGATGTCCGTCACAGTGTGGATCATTCCGCGCATAAAAAAAGAGGCCGCCTCGAAAGACGGCCTCTTGCAGACTGGAGCAAAAACTTCGCGATCGACTGCCTAAAACAGCCCCTGCACCAGTCCGTCCTCATCAAGCCGGATCGACTCCGCCGCTGGCACACGTGGCAGGCCGGGCATCGTCATGATGTCGCCGGTGATGGCGACAATGAACTCGGCCCCGGCAGAGAGCCGCACTTCGCGGATCGCGAGCGAGTGCCCGGTCGGTGCGCCCTTCAGGTTCGGATCCGTCGAGAACGAGTACTGTGTTTTCGCCATGCAGATCGGGAAGTGGCCATAGCCCTGATCTTCCCACTTTTTGAGCTGGTTCAGGATGCTTTGCGGTGCCGTCACCTCGTCCGCACGATAAATCTCCTTACCGATCGTGGAGATTTTATCGAACAGCGCAACGTCGTCACCATACAGCGGCGCGAACTTGCTCTCGCCTTCACAGAGCTCGACGACATGCTCGGCAAGCGCCTTTGTTCCTTCACTGCCGTTCGCCCAGTGCGACGCCACGATTGCTTTCGCGCCAAGCGCTTCAGCAGCCTCGCTGACGGCTGCGAGCTCCGCGTCCGTGTCATGGATGAACTGGTTGATCGCAACGACAGGCTGCACACCGAACTTTTTGATGTTCTCGATATGTCGCGCCATGTTTGCGCAACCGTCCTTCACCGCCTGAACATTTTCTTCCTTCAGGTCGTCTTTCGCCACACCGCCGTGCATTTTCAGCGCGCGGACCGTGGCGACGAGAACGGTTGCGGATGGCGCCAGCCCGGCCTTGCGGCACTTGATGTCGAAGAATTTCTCCGCACCGAGATCCGCACCGAACCCGGCTTCCGTCACGACATAGTCGGCGAGCTTCAACGCGGTCTTCGTGGCCATCACCGAGTTGCAGCCATGCGCAATGTTCGCGAACGGACCACCGTGAATGAACGCCGGATTGTTCTCCAGCGTCTGCACGAAGTTCGGCATCAGCGCGTCCTTGAGGAGCACCGCCATCGCTTCGTGTGCTTTCAGCTCTTTCGCGAGGATCGGACTCCGGTCACGCGTGTAGGCGACAACGATGTTGCCGATCCGTGTGGTCAGATCATCAAGGCTTGTCGCCAGGCAGAAGATCGCCATGATCTCGGACGCGACGGTAATGTCGAACCCGTCCTGACGCGGAAAGCCGTTGCCGATCCCGCCAAGCCCGTTCGTGATCGAGCGTAACGCCCGATCGTTCATGTCGACGACGCGACGATAAGCGACACGGCGCGCATCGATGCCGAGCGCGTTGCCCCAGTGGATATGGTTGTCCAGCATGGCTGCGAGCAGGTTGTGCGCGATGCCGATCGCGTGGAAGTCGCCAGTAAAGTGGAGGTTGATATCCTCCATCGGCACGACCTGCGCATAGCCGCCCCCGGCCGCGCCACCCTTCATGCCGAAGCACGGCCCGAGCGAGGGCTCGCGAATGCAGATCGTCGCCTTCTTGCCGATCGCGTTCAACCCGTCGCCAAGCCCGACAGTGGTCGTCGTCTTGCCTTCACCCGCTGGCGTGGGCGTGATCGCGGTGACGAGGATGAGCTTGCCGTTCGGCTTGCTCTCGAGTCCCTGGATGAACTCGTAGGAAATCTTCGCCTTGGACGGGCCGTACTGCAGAAGGGCGTCCGCTGGAATGTCGAGCTTCGTGCCAATCTCCGTGATCGGCTTCATCGAGGCCTCGCGGGCAATTTCGATGTCGGACTTCACTGCCATGATAACCTGTCTCCCTGAGGCATGTCGGACGCCGCACCGCGGCTGCGCGCGACGAGTAACCCAATTGCGGGCATTGTGGAACCGATGTGGGACCGCTGATGAAGGATGCGCGGCGCGTGGCACGACGCCCCGCGAGACGCCATCGACACACCTATGCTCGCGTCGCGTCGCACTTTTTTGCGCCTGACGAAAGCGTTTTGAGATCTGGTCGGCAGAGTGGTCGTCGTTGGCCCCAACTTATCCGGCCGAAGCGGAAATAGTTTCGCACCTAACGTCGGCCGCCAAGGTGGAGAAGCCGTTCAACCCGCCCAGACACGGTCTGGACGCAAGCGTCACCGTCCCTTGCCGCCCGCGGGCGTGCTCGCTACTCAGGAACACGAAGCGTCGGGAGGGGCAAGACATGGCACACGTGGTGATCAGCGGGACGGGCGTCTTCACGCCGTCGGAGGTCATCACCAATGAAGAGCTGGTCGCCTCCTACAACGCTTATGCCGAACGCGAGAACGCGGTCCATGCAGACGACATCGCGTCCGGCATCCGCGCGCCTCTTGAGATGTCCTCCACCGCCTTCATTGAAAAAGCCTCGGGTATCGAACGGCGCTACGTGCTGAACAAATCGGGCGTGCTTGATCCGGAGGTGATGCATCCCATTCTGCCGCGGCGGAGCAACGACGAGCCGAGCCTGATGGCGGAAATCGCGCTGAAGGCTGCGCACGAGGCCATGGCGCAGGCGGAGCGCGCCGCGTCCGATATCGATGCCGTGATCGTCGCCGCCTCCAATCATGAGCGCGCCTACCCCGCGATCGCCATAGAGGTGCAGGACCTGCTGGGCATCAAGGGGTTCGGCTTCGACATGAACGTCGCCTGCTCCTCGGCGACCTTCGGGATACAGGCGGCCGCCGACATGATCCGCTCCGGCTCGGCGCGCGCGATCCTCGTCGTCAATCCGGAAATCTGTTCCGGTCACCTCGAGTGGCGCGACCGCGATTGCCACTTCATTTTTGGCGACGTCTGCACGGCCTCGGTTCTCGAGTGGGGTGGCGCGCCGGATGCGGCCCTCCTGACAAAACAGCTTATCGCGGTCGTGCTCGTGGCCGGGGCGGGCGCGGTCAAGGAAACCACGGTTGTTGCGGATGTTGTTGGAGAACTGCGTCAGGCAGCGCGTCGAAATAATCTCCCAACCCTTGCCGGCGGGTGCCGCATCCGGCGCGCCACCCCACTCGAGAACCGAGGCCGTGCAGACGTCGCCAAAAATGAAGTGGCAATCGCG
>JBCAXC010000171.1:0-5584 GCA_038534255.1 Pseudomonadota bacterium | reverse complement strand
CGGCAAACCGAACCTGTTGACCAATCAGGGATGCTTCGCCTGCACCATTGCCTGCGGCCGCATCTCGAAGATCAACGAGGAGCATTTCTCCGTCGCCGACAAGCCGCAGTATCATCATGCATCGGGCGGTCTTGAATATGAGGCCGCGTGGGCACTCGGGGCGGCGACAGGCGTGAAGGATCTCGACGCGCTCACCTACGCCAACTTCATCTGCAATGAGCAGGGCATGGACCCGATCTCGCTCGGCTCGACACTCGGCGCCGCGATGGAGCTGTTCGATCTCGGTATCCTGACGACCGAACACACCGGCGGCATCGAGATGACGTTCGGCTCCGCGGAAGCGCTCGTGAAGATGACGGAGCTGACTGGAACGGGCGAAGGCTTCGGCAAGGAAATCGGTCTCGGCTCGGCCCGCCTCTGCGCGAAGTACGGCAAGCCGGAACTGTCCCAGACGGTGAAGGGCCAGGAGTTTCCGGCCTATGATCCGCGCGGCATCCAGGGCATGGGGTTGACCTACGCCACCGCCAACCGCGGCGCCTGCCATCTGCGGTCCTACACCGTGTCGTCTGAAATTCTCGGCATCCCTGAAAAGACCGATCCGCTGACGACGGATGGCAAGGCGGGGCTCGTCAAGGCGTTTCAGGACGCGACGGCTGCGGTCGACAGCGCGGGGCTCTGCGTCTTCACGACGTTCGCATGGACGCTGGAGGATATTTCTCCCCAGGTCGATGCCGCGTGTGAGGGCGATTGGTCGGTCGACAAGATGCTCGAAGCCGGCGAGCGGATCTGGAACCTCGAGCGCCAGTTCAACAACCGCGCAGGCTTCACCGCAGCGGATGACAAACTGCCTGAACGTCTGTTGAAAGACGCCGCCAAGACGGGCCCCGCGGAAGGGCTTGTCGCAGGTCTCGATAAGATGCTGCCGGAATATTATTCGCTGCGCGGCTGGACGGCGGACGGTGTGCCGACGAACGAAACGCTCTCGCGCCTCGATCTCTAGATCCCGCGATTGCCGAACGACATGACATCCCGGCCAGAGGTTGTTGGCCGGGATGCGACAGCCCAAAGCCTGCCAACGCATCGAGGACCATGTTCATGGCCACACCGGCCCATCACGTTATCGTCGGGGCAGGGCCAGCCGGCGTCACCGCGGCGGAAACCCTGCGCAAGCTGGCCCCGGCGGATCGCATCACGATCATCGGCGACGAGCCCGAAGCGCCATATTCACGCATGGCGATCCCGTATCTCCTCGAAGGCGATATCGCAGAGGCTGGAACACATCTACGCGCTGATACGAACCACTTTTCCTCTCTGAACATCGATGTGCGACAGGAGCGCGTCGCGACCGTCGTCACCGGAAAAAAGCGCCTGCAGCTCGCATCGGGCGATGCACTCGACTACGACAAGTTGCTGATCGCCACCGGCTCATCTCCGGCCCGACCACCGATCGACGGGCTCGATGCGCCGGGCATCCATCACTGCTGGACGCTCGCCGATGCGCGCAACATCATCGCTCGCGCATCCAGCGGTGATGAGGTCGTGCTGCTCGGCGCCGGCTTCATCGGCTGCATCATCCTTGAGGCGCTCGCCAGCCGCGGCGTCAAGCTGACGGTCGTCGAGATGGGCGATCGCATGGTGCCGCGCATGCTCGATGAGGCCGCGGGCAGCATGCTGAAGCGCTGGTGCGAGGAGCGCGGCATCCGCGTGCTCACCGGAACAAAAGTGACCGAGGTCGAACAGGCCGGCGATGCGATAAACATTGTCACCGACAGTGGAGAAAAACTTCCCGCCCGGCTGTTCGTTGTCGCAGCCGGTGTGAAGCCGAACGTCGGCTTTCTCGCGTCCTCCGGCATCGAGATTGCTGATGGCATCCGGGTCGATCACACGATGCAATCGAGCGCTCCTGATGTGTACGCCGCAGGTGATGTCGCGGAAGCGCGTGATCTTTCGACAGGCGGGTTTGACGTGCTCGCCATTCAGCCTGTCGCGGTCGAACACGGCTACACGGCCGCGATGAACATGGCCGGTCAAAAAACCGAGCATCGCGGCAGCCTCAACATGAACGTGCTCGACACCGTAGGCCTGATCTCGACATCTTTCGGCAGTTGGATGGGCGTGACGGGCGGTGATCGCGCAACCCTGCGCGACGACGACGGCTTTCGCTATCTCCGGCTCGAGTTCGACGCCGATCGTCTGGTCGGCGGCCAGTCTGTCGGTATGACCGAACACGTCGGCATCATGCGTGGCCTCATTCAGACAGGTCTGCGCCTTGGCAGCTGGAAGGCGAAGCTCCAGGCCGCCCCCGAACGTCTCGCCGAGGCCTACATCGCGACGGCGCATGGCGTCGCCGACGCGTGAGACTGCAGACATGAAAGTGAAGCTGAAACTCTACGCGACGCTCGGGAAATATCTTCCCGCCGGAGCGCACCGCAACGAGATCATGCTTGACGTTGCGGACCAAACCTCTGTTGGCGATCTGCTGGGCGCGCACAACGTGCCAATGGCGTCCTGCCATCTTATCCTGATCAACGGGGTCTATTCCGCCCCCGCAAATGCCAGCGCAGCGACGCTCGCCGAGGGTGACACCGTCGCTGTCTGGCCGCCTGTCGCAGGCGGGTGATGCGAGCGGGTCATGAGGCAGGATGAGCCATTAGATGCCGCGCCAACAGGCGCCGCAGAGCAAGAGACCCGCGTCAAGCTGATGGCGGCCACTCCGCGCGAGTTCGCAATCGGTATGGCGCGTCTGCTTCGTGACATGCCGCATGCAACGAGCGGAGCCGTGACGACAATCGAGCTTTTGCCCGGGACTGTGACGGTTACGTACATCGCTCGCGAAGGCCGCCGCCTCAGCCCGCTGGTGGTGATGCCCGCCGCAGATGTTACGTTCGTTTTCACCGGCGTGAGCACGACCGCACGCGACGCCTTCATCTCGAAGTTCGACAAGGTCTTTCAGCGCGGCGGGGGCTGATGGGTCTGTCGGCGCATCTGCATGTTGGACAGATTTCGGGGAGTTAAATTTCCACTTTGCGAGATTGGAAACGCGACGTAGTCTCGCGACAGATCTGACGTGCGAGGTGAGCCGTGACGGAGCGAGCGGGCTGGGGGAGGCCCAACGGACAACTTGATCGTGAATTGCCGGGCCCCGGCGCAAAGCGCTCGCCCATTGAATGGCCAACGCTTGCCTTGATTGCCGGGTGTTACGGGGCGTGGTGCACGCTCACCTGGTTTCACGCGGCACTACCGCTCTGGATATTTGCTCCCCTTGCCGCCTATGTCGTTGCGCTCCATTCGTCGATCCAGCACGAGGTCTTGCACGGCCACCCCACCCGCAGTGCAAAACTCAACGAGGCGCTGATTTATTTACCGGTTGGCCTGGTCGTACCGTTTCGGCGCTTCAAGGCGCTACATCTGATACACCATTGCGATGAGCGCCTGACGGACCCGTACGACGACCCGGAGAGCTGGTACGTTTGTCCGGATCGTTGGGATGAACACTCCTGGTTTTCTCGCACCATCAGGCGTGTCAACGCCACGCTGGCCGGGCGGCTGACGGTCGGCCCCTTGCTCGCCGCCATCGGTCTTGTCCGGGGTGATGTGGCTTCGATGCTGGCTGGGCAGCGCGGTATCGCGCGGGCATGGGTGCATCATCTGGTCGGTCTCGTCGGTGTTGTCGTCTGGCTCGAGGTCATCTGCGGCATGAGCGCAATCGTGTACCTTTTCACGGTCGCCTACCCCGCGTTCAGCTTGCTGCTCCTGCGCTCCTACGCGGAACACCGTGCCGCCGAAGCACCTGAGCACCGCACGGCCATCATCGAAGCCTCACCGGTCTGGTCGTTTTTGTTCCTCTTCAATAATCTGCACGCGGTTCACCACAGCGACCCGCGCCTGCCGTGGTACAGGATTCCGTCTGCGTATCGATCTCGCCGAGACCATTGGCGTGCACACAACAATGGCTACGGGTTTGCCGGCTATGGCGCGTTGATGCGGCACAGCCTTTTCCGCCCGCATGATCGCATCACACATCCGTTTCGAAGGCGTCAGCAAGAGCTGTGATCGCAACCTTCCCGATGTACGACGGCCCGGTCGCCGGTCCGGCAATGGCGGCGTTCTGGCAGGCGTGGCGCGCTGCGATCCAGGCTGCAGGTGTCGACGCACCGCCACTCACAACGTCACCCGGATCGAGCGAAGAACTGAATGCGCTCTGGCGATCACAAGAGCTCTTCATCAGCCAGACCTGCGGCTATCCCTACGTCACCGAACTGACAGCAGGCGTCCGCCTGATCGCCACACCGCACTATGATGTCCCCGGCTGCAACGGGCCGCATTACTCCAGCAACATCATTGTTCATCGCGACGCGTCGGCACGCACGATCGAGGCACTTGCAGGCACCACCGTCGCGATCAACGGGCGCACGTCGCAATCAGGCTTCAACGCCCTGCGCGCCGCGACGTTGCCATGCGCCACCGCCGGGCGTTTCTTCTCCGCAACGCGCGAGACAGGCAGTCATAGCGCGTCATTGGCAGCGGTCGCCGAACGCCGGGCAGACTGCGCGGCGATCGATTGCGTCAGCTTCGCGCATATCGCGCGTGACACACCTGATCTGGTCGCCGAGGTCCGCACGATCGCGCACACAGAACCGGTGCCCGGCCTCCCGTTCATCACATCTACCGCCCGTAGCGACGCGGATGTTGAGATGTTCCGCGAGACGCTGCGAGACGTCCTCACGGCACCAGAGCTTGCTGAAGACCGAGGCGCACTCTTCCTCAGCGGCATGAGCGTGATGCCTGCAGCAGCTTATGAACCCATCCGCCACCAGATCGAAGCCGCCGCAAGCGCTGGCTATGACTTTCCTCCAGCGTGACGCTCCGGCGCCTGAACCCCGCTGCGATGGAGCCATTGCAAATCGGTCGCACGGGCCAGACGGCCCGGCCCGTTGCGCGCCCGCATCCCTCTCGCTATTCGCATGTATCGCAACGATTTTCGCGCGCCGTCCGCCAAGAGAGGTATTCCAATGTCCGATTTTCCGAGCCACGCCAAATGCGTAATCATGGGTGGCGGTGTGATGGGTGTCGGCCTGCTGTATCACCTTGCGGAAGAGGGTTGGACCGACACGGTGCTCATCGAGAAGGGTGAGCTGACCTCCGGCTCCACGTGGCACGCGGCAGGCCAGTGCCCGCACTTCGTCGGCTCGTTCAATCTCGCGAAAATTCACTACGAAGGCACGCAGCTCTATCCGAAGCTCGAAGAGATGACAGGGCAGGCCGTCTCCTGGCACGGCTGCGGTGGCGTGCGCCTCGCGCTGACCGACGCCGAGGTCGAGTGGTTCAACCACATCGCGGCGATGGCGCCATTGATCGGCTACGAGTGTGAGGTCGTGCCGCCGGAGAAGGTCAAGGATTATCATCCCTACCTTGAGACATTTGGCGTCAAGGCCGCGTTCATCACCTTCACGGACGGCCACGTCGCACCGGCAGATGTCACGATGGCCATGGCAGCGGGTGCACGCAAACACGGCGTGACAATCTCGCGCCGCAACCGCATCACCGATGTGAACCGCAGGCGTTCACGACGTGCTCGCAGGTG
>JBCAXC010000170.1:0-5617 GCA_038534255.1 Pseudomonadota bacterium | reverse complement strand
CGAAGACGAGATTGAAGCCGACATACCGGGCCATGCCCAGCTCTCCCATCGCACGCAGGGGCTGACGCGCGTGCACCAGCCAGGTCTGCATCCAACCCTTCAGCCAGCGCGTCCGTTGCGGCAGCCAGTGGCGGAACGAAGCGGGCGCTTCCTCCCAGGTCTCGGAGTTCAACATCCGCGCTTCAAAGCCGGCCCGGCCGATGCGGACGCCGAGATCCGCATCTTCGGTGACGTTGTATGGATCCCAACCGCCGCAGCTGACGAGCGCGGCGCGATCAAAGTGGTTGGAGGTGCCGCCGAGAGGGAGCGGCAGACCGAGCGCCTGATAGGCCGGGAGCACGCCGTCAAAAAGGGCGTAGTACTCAAGCGCGAACTGCGCCGAGAGCCAGCTGTCACGCGCGTTATGTATGAAGAGCCGCGCCTGGAGGCAGACTGTCTCAGGCGGTACGGCAGCAAAGGCGCTCGCTGCGGCGCGGAGCTGGCCTGGGTCCGGGAGATCCTCCGCGTCATACACCACGACCTGATCCGCGCGGGTGTAAGCAAGGGCTACGTTCAACGCCTTGGGTTTCGTGCGGGGCGATGCGGGCGGGACAACGAGGGTGGATGTTCCGACTGGCATTTGGCACCGGGCCAGCGCTACGCGCGTTGCGGCGTCGTCTTCCTCGACGATGATGAAAATCTCGCGGTGCGTGTGCGGATAATCCAGCCGTTCGAGCGCGTCAGCGAGTTGCTGGACGATGGCAGCTTCGCGATAGAGCGGGATCAGGAGAGCGACGCTCGGTAGGGAGCTGTCCGGCAGTTTATCCGCGGTGGACCGTGCGGGGCCGGGCCGCAGCAGGCGGAGAAACGCCATCAGCCGGACGAGTACCAATGCGGAAAACGGGGCGGCGATTGCCAACAGAACGCAAAGCGCCGTGAACTTCGGTGCCGCGATCGCACCCGCAACGCCGACCATGAGAAGCCCGCCGAAGGCAAAGACCTGTCGCCACCAGAACGGCAGCGCAGCAGACAACTCGGGTCGGGTTTGCGCCAACGTGTGAATCGCAGAAGCGACGGCTTCGGGGTGGGCAAGTCGTTCCGGCGCGCCTTGCCGGGACGGGCTGCGATCGTCGTGAGCAGGCACAGGCGGCGGTGTGCGCGGCCCCGGGCGAGGCAACGTATCGGGCCGGCGTGATGGCGCGCTGCCGTCGCCCACGTTTGGCGGCGTCAAGACCACGGTTGTTTGATCACAGGCGTACTCCCACGGCGCATCAACGCCGGATCGGCACACCATCGTCCATTGGGTAACCTACCGGGCGGCGGCGTCTGCCGGGGCGCCGCAGCGGTCACGATGTCGACGCGTGGTCGCGCGATATGATAGCTCGGCGCGCAGGCGGTCAGATCGCCGCAACGGCTGATGCTGTGAGGAGGCGGACGCAGATGTTGTCACTCGGAAATAGGGGCCGCTTTGCCGTGGCGGCCGTCACTCTTGCGCTGGTGACGCTTGCGTGGCCCGGCTCAGGCGATCAGACGGCACGCGCGCAACGGGGCCTCGATACCAGCAACCTGCCCGCCGACGCGATCGCGCCACCGAGGCGCACGGTGTTGCGGTTCGTCACCGAGGGGGATTACCCGCCTTACAACTATTTCGACGAGGACCGTGTTCTCACCGGCTTCAACGTCAGTGTCGCGCGGGCGATTTGTCTCGAACTCGATGTCACCTGCGAGATCGAGCCGCGTGACTGGGATGCGCTCGTGCCCGCGGTCAACCAGCGCGCCGCCGATGCGATTGTTGCCTCGATCGCAAAGACACCTCAGACGCTTGAGCAACTCGACTTCTCGCACTCCTATCACTTCACGCCAGCGCGGTTCGTTGCGCGGCGGAATTCGACCGCGTTCGAGGTGACGACAGAGTCCATGGTCGGACGGTCGGTGGCGGTTGTTGGCGGGACGGCGCACGAAGCGTTTCTGCGCACATATTTTCCCGATGCGCGCATCGTCACGTTCGCGAAGCCGCTCGAGGCGCATACCGCCCTGCGCCAGGACCGGACGGACCTGCTGTTTGGCGACGCGGCAACGCTCGCGATCTGGATGAATGGGACGAACGCACGCGGGTGTTGCGTGTTCCGCGGGGAGGCGTATGCGGAGCCGTTGTTCTTCGGTGATGGTATCTCGGTCGCGGTACGCAAAGGCGATCGCGAAACGTTGGACGAGATCAACAAGGCCCTAGGCGCGATCCGCTCTTCTCGAAGGCTGGAAGAGATTTTCCTCCAGTTCTTTCCGGTGAAGATCTACTGACTGGCGCGCTCATCGTCAGCGGCGACATCGGCGCGACGTGCACCGCGAAACGGCAAGAGGACAGACCAGGCAAAGCGCGTGGGTCGAACATCCTGATATTCGCGCAGACCGATGGTCATGCCGGTGTGCCCGCCCTCGGGCGTTTCATTGTAGGTGCCGAACGCGCGATCCCAGAACGACAAGCTGAAGCCGTAGTTCGAATCCGTCTCGCGCTCGATGATCGAGTGATGGATGCGATGCATGTCGGGCGTCACAAGGACCATGCGCAGCACCCGATCCAGCCAGCGGGGCAAGGCGAGATTGGCGTGGTTGAACATGGCAGCGCCGTTGAGCAGGATCTCGAACAGGACGACGGCACCGGCGGCGGGGCCAAGCGCCAACACGAGCACGATCTTGTAAAGCATCGAAAGGGCGATCTCGACGGGGTGGAAGCGGATGGCGGTGGTGACGTCGATATCAACGTCCGAATGATGCACCTTGTGCAGGCGCCAGAGCACAGGGATTTTGTGGGACGCGACGTGCTGCGCGTAGATCGCAAGGTCAAGGAGAACAATTGCGACAAGCCATTCGATCCAGATGGGCGCGTCAATGAAATTGAACAGCCCCCAGCCCTGCTGCTCCGCGAAAAGTGCGGCCGCGAGCGCGACGAGGGGCACCGCCAGCATACCCATGAGGCGCACGATGAGCGTATCGACGCCGGCGATCAGCAGATTGGTCGTCCATCGTCGTGATCTGGGCTGCGAGAGATCACGCCGCGGGATGGCAAGCTCGAGCACGGCCATTGCGAGAAAAATACCACCGAACGCAGCGAACCGGATAGCGCCTTCGCTCATGACTTGCTCCTCATTGGTGACATGCGACCTGTCACTTATCTGGTTTGTGGCATACGCGATCGCAGGTGGGTTGCGATGTCACAAAGGCGTGCCTGCGGCATGACGTCAGCAATGACCGACTTTCAGATCGATATTGTGAACGACGCGCGTGCCCTGCTGGTTCTTGCACATGGCGCCGGTGCGGCGATGGACAGCCCGTTCATGGCCGCGATGACCGCTGCACTGAACGACTGCGGGATCGGCGTCCTGCGCTTCGAGTTCGACTACATGGCCGCGCGGAGGACGGGCGGTCCCCGCCGTCCGCCGCCCAAGGTCGAGATGTTGTGCGCAGCTTATCTGGACGTCATGTCGGAAGTCATCGAGCGATATGATCCATGCGGCCCGCTGTTGATCGGAGGAAAATCTCTCGGTGGGCGTGTTGCGAGCATGATCGCGGATGATGTGCGCGGCATCGCTGGCGTTGTCTGCATTGGCTATCCGTTTCACCCCGTCGGCAAACCCTCGACGCTTCGTACGTCGCACCTGGGCGCGCTCACAACGCCGACACTGATCGTTCAAGGGACGCGGGACGCACTTGGCTCTGACGCGGAGGTGGCGGGGTATGATCTTGCCGGATCGATAAAACTCCACTGGCTGGCAGATGGCGATCATGACCTGAAGCCGCGCAACCGATCCGGCTTCTCGCATGACGATCATATCCAAGCCGCCGCGGAGGCGATCGCCGCGTTTGTGGCACGGCTGGACAGCTCGCCGCGGGCGGTCAGTCCGCAGGTTTGAGCTTTGCAATCCTTGCGCGAGCGAGATCTGCGAACAGCGTCTTTGGATATTTTCGGATGAAGGCGTTGAGCGCTGCCGGATCTTCGCTGCGCTCCACGCGGGACCACGCGTCGAGAATTTCCTCTGTCGGCGGTTGGGTCAGGATGTAGCCCGAAGCGACCCGGCCGCGCAGATCGATGAACATGCTGCCGCGACTGCGGTAGTAGGTCGACACGACGATGCGGCTCAGGATGTCACGCGGCGGCGCATAGGGACGGAGCAATTTTCGCGCAGTCGTACGGGCGAAAATCTCGGCATTCTCCGGTGTGGCGACCCGCGCGTTGAGGATCATGAGATCAGTCCGCTTGGTCTTGAGAACCGTCTTGAGCGGGGTGCCGTTCTTTGCCTCGGTGGCGTCGAGGAGGAACAGAAAGTTGAGCTTTTGTCCCTGAAGTGCGGATGCGAGGTCGTCGCGCTGGGTCTGAGATAGCGCAACGTCGCAGGCGAAGGCGAAGGCTGCGGACGCCTTGGACGAGCGTTGGCGAAACTGCGCTGACGCCGCGCGCAGCGACTTTGCACCGACGCTCGTGATCTCGAAACGCAGCTCTTTGAGGGCGCCTTCGACGGGGTTGGTCTGGCAGAGTTCTGTCAGCCGGAGGTCCGACGGGTCTGGTTTGACAAACAGCGCAACCCGATCGGCGGCGTGTGCGGTGGTGCTGATCAGCAGGCTTGCGGCGAGCGTCACGACGGTTCCGAAGAGCCCGCGACGCTTGCCTGCCGATCGCTCTGCCATCACACTCAGATGCGACGCTCGACCATGAGCTTCTTGATCTCGGCGATTGCCTTCGCCGGGCTGAGGCCTTTCGGGCAGGCCTTCGCGCAGTTCATGATCGTATGGCAGCGATACAGCCGGAACGGATCCTCGAGGTTGTCGAGCCGGTCTCCGGTCGCCTCATCACGGCTGTCGATGACCCATCGATAGGCCTGCAGCAGCGCGGCGGGGCCGAGATAACGGTCGGAATTCCACCAGTAGCTCGGGCACGATGTCGAACAGCAGGCGCACAGGATACACTCGTACAGCCCGTCGAGCTTGTCGCGATCGTCGCGCGACTGATCCCACTCCTTGCCGGGCGTTGGTGTCGCCGTCTGTAACCACGGTTCGATCGAGCGGTGCTGGGCGTAGAAGTTGGTCATGTCCGGCACGAGATCCTTGATGACCTCCATGTGCGGGAGCGGATAAATGTTGATCGCGCCCTTCACGTCGTCGATCGGCTTCAGGCAGGCGAGCGTGTTCGAGCCGTCGATGTTCATGGCGCACGAGCCGCAAATGCCCTCGCGGCACGAGCGGCGAAACGTCAGCGTCGGGTCAATATCGCTTTTGACCTTCATCAGCGCGTCGAGCACCATCGGTCCGGTCGTCTCGCGGTCGATATGATAGGTATCGAGCTGTGGCTGCTTGCCCGCGTCCGGCGACCAACGGTAAACGTTGAGCTGCGCCGTTGTCTTGCCGCTCGCGGGTTTGTTCCACGTCTTGCCCTTCGAGATGCGGGAGTTGCGCGGAAGGCTGAGCTGGACCATGGGCCGGGTGCTTTCTTCAAGTTTCATCAAACCGATACGCGCACTAAGCGGGCGAGATCACCGACTGTCAACGCGTGGATCGTCGCATTGCTGCGCCCCGAACGCCTGTCGCGTTTCAACCATCCGCATCCGTCACTGCGGCGGGTCGCAGCGCCTGGACAAGACCCGCCAGC
>JBCAXC010000169.1:0-5637 GCA_038534255.1 Pseudomonadota bacterium | reverse complement strand
CGTCGATGCGCTCGCGCTGCCCAAACTCCAGGCCGGCAATCTGACCGGCGTGCTCGGCACCGAGAACACCAAGCAGTGGAGCCCTGATCTCGACGCCCCGGCGAACAAAAAGTTCGTCGCCGACTTCCGCAAGAAGCACAATCGCTATCCGTCATTCTATGCCGCGCAGGCCTATGACGCGATCATGCTGATCAAGTCAGGGGTCGATGCCGTCAACGGAGACACGTCGAATGTCGAGGGCATGCGTGCCGCGATGGAACAAGCGAAGTTCGATAGCGTCCGCGGCAACTTCAGCTTCGGGAACAACCACTTCCCGATCCAGAACTTTTACCTCCGCAACGTCGTGAAGGACGCTGATGGGAACTGGACAACGAAGATCACAAAGACCGTCTTTGAGAACCATCAGGATCCGTACGCCAAAGACTGCAAGATGTAGAGCGGCAACGAAGCTCTGACGAGACCGGCGGCAGGCCTTTTCTGTCGCCGGGCACTCTCTCACGGAGGCAACAAGATGCGTTAGGTCATCCGCGCACTGATGAGCAGGATGGCCGCCGCAAAAGTCACGGTTGCCGGTCTGATCGCATGCCCTGCATCCGGCACGCTGCCGTCACGCGCCACCCTCAACGCGATCGCAACGGTGATCGCCGCAACCCGGTGACGCATCTCACCCGCAGTCGGCACTGCCATCAGATATCGCGGATGTCCCGTCCATCCTTCAACGCCGCGACAACAACAGCCGCCTTGCGATGACGCGTCTCCTCACGCTTCGGCTTGCCCACGAGATAAGCCCAGCCACGTTGTTTCCCCGGCGTCATTTCGTGCCACGCCGCGCGGGCCCTCTCGTCCCCGGCCAGAGCATCGCGGAGCTCGACAGGCACATCGACATGGTCCTGATCACCGACCCGAAACCGGACGTCCGCAACGTCACCGAGATCGAGCCCCGTGGCATCTCGCACGCTCTTTGGCACCATCAGAGACCAGACACCGCCCGACGGATTGAGCGCCGCCTCGAACGGCTGATCGTTGATCTCACCCTCGATCCGCAAACGGGGAAACTCTGAAAGCGGGAGTGCGCGCGCTACCTCATCCGGCACATAAACCACGACGTACTGATAGCGCTTGGAGCCCACATCGTGATGCGCAAGAGGCGCTTCAAACGCATGCGTAAAGTAGCTCATGTTCCTGTCCCGGATTTAGGGGTATGACCACCAACATGGACCTCTTCATCATCCAGTTTCTGAACGGCTTGCAACTCGGCATTTTGCTGTTTCTGCTGGCGTCCGGCCTGACGCTCACGTTCGGCATCATGGATTTCGTCAATCTGGCCCACGGCGCATTCTATATGGTCGGCGCATTCATCTGCGCAACGCTGACACTATGGACAGGGTCATTCGTCTGGGGAGTCCTGCTCGCCATCCCGTTGACCGCCGCTGTCGGTCTCGCAACAGAACTGATCGCCGTCCGCAATCTGTACCCTCGCAATCATCTGGATCACGTCCTCGCCACCTTCGGGCTCATCCTCGTGTTCGACACGCTGGTGCAGATCATCTGGGGTCCGGCAGGCCTTGCCGTCCCGTTGCCAGCGTGGCTCGACGGGCAGGTCACGCTGCCCGGTGGAATTATCTTCCCAACCTTCCGCCTGATGATCATCATCGCCGGGCTCGCCATTGCCGCCGGTCTCTACTGGCTGGTCAACCACACCCGCCTCGGCATGCTGATCCGCGCCGGTGCCTCCAATCGAACGATGGTCAGTGCACTCGGCATCGACATCAAGGCGCTGTTCACCGGCGTCTTTGCGCTCGGCGCCGCCCTCGCCGGCGTTGCGGGCATGCTGATCTCCCCGATCACCGAGGCCTCGATCGGCATGGGCAACGAGATCATCATCACGGCGTTCGTCGTGATCATCGTCGGTGGCATCGGTTCGATGAAAGGCGCATTCGTCGCAGCCCTGTTGATCGGGTTGATTGACACCATGGGTCGTTCATTCCTCGACGACATATTCAAGATCGCTATGTCGACGGAGGCCGCAGAGACAGCCGCTCCCGCGGTTTCCGCCATGCTGATCTACATCCTGATGGCGGTGGTCCTCGCGTTTCGACCGCAGGGGCTTTTCCCGCCAAAGGTCCGCTGAACGATGTCTGACACCACCAATCCATCACCCGCCCCGACGCGGGCACCGCGAAAGGCCGCCCCGACATGGCGGATTTTTTCTCCGGATGCGATTGGCTGGGCGATGATCATCGGGCTTGCGTTTCTCGCCATCGCGCCGACCACAGCCTATATCGCCGGGCACACCTTCTGGCTGGACGTCTTCACGCGCCTCGTCATCCTCGCGATTGCCGCGGTCAGCCTCAACCTCGTCCTCGGCTACGGCGGTCTTGTGTCATTTGGCCACGCGGCTTTCATCGGCCTCGGCGCATACGCCGTCGGCGTCCCGGTCCACCACTATATCAACGGGGAATTCGAGAGCATCGCCACGGTCAACGGCTGGTTCCACATCGCTCTCGCCGTTGCCGTCTCGGCGCTCTACGCCCTCATCACCGGCGCCATCAGCCTGCGCACACGCGGTGTGCACTTCATAATGATCACGATGGCGTTCGGGCAGATGGTGTTCTTTGCCATCGTCTCGATTGAAACCTACGGCGGCGACGACGGCTTGACGATCTACGAGCGCTCCGAGTTCGGGCTGATCAACATCAACGAGCCGTTGCAGCTCTACGCCGTCGCATTTCTCTCCCTGTGCGCTGCACTGTTCATGGTCCACCGCATTGTCAACTCGCGCTTCGGCATGGTACTGCGCGGCGCGATGGGCAACGAAGAACGGATGAAAGCACTCGGATACAACGCCTATCTCTATCGCCTCGTCGCCTACGTGATTTCGGGCGCCATGGCCGGATATGCCGGCGCGCTACTCGGCAATTTCACGACCTTCATCTCACCGGAAATGATGGACTGGACCCGGTCTGGGGAACTGATGTTCATGGTGATCCTCGGGGGCGCCGGATACTTGTTCGGCCCGGTCATCGGGACCGCCGTTTATCTCCTTCTCGAGGAAGCCCTGCAGGACGGAATGAAGGCGCTCCAGTCCATCTTCGGTCTTGAGACGGACATCTCGATCTACTGGCATCTGCCGTTCGGCCTGCTGTTGATCCTCGCCGTCCTGTTCCTGCGCGGCGGCATCAGCGGATTTCTCTCCTCGCTCACGTCACGCCGAGCTCAGTGACGTCGATGCCCCCGAAGACCAAACACACATCGGCAACCACACCCTGCATCATCACCGTCGCCATCACTGGATCTGTCCCCACCAAGGCCGACAACCCCGCCGTCCCGATCACCGTCGCCGAGCAGATCGAAAGCACGCACGAAGCCTTCGAGGCTGGCGCCACACTCGCCCACTGTCACGTCCGCAACGACGACGGCAGTACGACCTCCGATCCTGAGCGCTTTGCCCGACTGGTCGAAGGCCTGCGCAAACACTGCCCCGGCATGATCATCCAGCTCTCGACGGGCGGGCGTTCTGGAACCGGGCGCGAACGCGGCGGCATGCTGCCGCTCAAACCGGACATGGCCTCGCTCTCCACGGGATCGTGCAACTTCCCGTCGCGCGTCTATGAGAATACACCGGAGCTGATCGACTGGCTGGCGCGCGAGATGAAGCGCTACGCGATCAAACCTGAAATCGAAGTTTTCGATCTCTCGATGCTCTTCAGCGCCGTCGCCATGGCCGAACGCGGTGAGATAGAGCGCCCGCTTCACGTCCAGTTCGTGATGGGTGTGAAAAACGCGATGCCGGTCGACCGCGCCACCTTCGATTTCTACGTCGACACGCTTGCCCGTCTCGCACCGGACGCCACATGGACTGGCGCGGGCATCGCACGCGGTCAGGATATTCTTGCTGCGTGGTCGCTTGAGCGCGGCGGGCATTGCCGCACGGGCCTCGAAGACAACATCCGTCTGGATCGCGAAACGCTCGCGTCTTCCAACGCCGCGCTCGTACGTCGTGTTGTCGAGATGTGCCCGCGCTTCCATCGCCATCCGGCAACTGTCGCCGAAGCCCGCGCCATCCTTCGCCTCCCGGCAGCGTGGCCTGACCAACCGCAGCGCGTTCCCACAGTTGTGAACAACAACTGACAGTCTGTATGTTAAGTCAGCCTGACACTGAGAGAGCCGGGAGATGCAGAGCATGACGGAACGACCGAAGCGCAGCGTACTGTTCGCTATCTTCGCAATGGCGGTGACTATACTCTGGCCAGGCGCACCGGTGCATGCCGCGGTCGAAGCCAAGCGGGTTCAGGTCACCGGCGAGATGATCGACACGTGGTGCTACTACTCGGGCGTCATGGGCGGCAAGGAAGCTGTCGTCGGCTCGGCCCATCACACCTGCGCACTATGGTGCGCGGCGGGTGGCATCCCGGTCGGACTCCTGACGGACACCGGGGACGTCTATCTCGTTCTGAAACTCGAGAAGCGCGGCACGGCAAAACCGGACGACACATTGCTCAGCGTTCAGTCCGATCGCCTGACCGCAGACGGCATGCTCTATGAACGTGACGGGATGAAATATCTCGTGGTCGAGAAAGTCGTCGCCAATGACGGCATCACCAATCGCAACCACGAGGATTTCGGTGTGGTGCCCCCGTTCGCGATCAACAAGAAGACCTTGGAGGAGCTCGCCAAATGATCCGGATCGCAGCCATCCTTCTCGCCACCGTCACGCTTGTCGCAGTCACGACGATGAGTGCTCAGCCCGCCCTCGCGCAGGAGAAAAAAAGCCAAGCGAAGGCTTGGAACCTCGTCGGCGAGGTCAAGACGCGGTTTGACGCCCGCGTCGTCGACATCCTCTGTGAATTGAGCGGAACCGATTGCGCCGAGCAGTGCGCCGGCGGCACAGTACAACTCGGCCTCGTCCGCAAATCCGATGGCAAACTGTTCCCGGTCCTGAAAAACGGCCAGCCAAATTTCGCCGGCGCGGTCGATGATCTCCTCCCCTACTGCAATCAGGATGTGGAGGTCGACGGCCTGATGGTCGGCGAAGGGCCGATCAAGCACTACCAGCTTCAGTTGATCCGGAAGGCTGGCGCCGCGAAGTGGAGCAAAGCCAACAACTTTACGAAAGTCTGGCGCAAGGAACGCCCGGATGACGCGAAGAAAAAAGGCGCATGGTTCCGTCGTGACGGTCGGATCGCAAAACAGATCGCGGCGGACGGCTGGCTCGGCCTCGGCGCCGAAGCTGACAAGGCGTACGCCAAGTCGGAACTGGAGTAAGCCGCTTCATGGGCGATAGACAGGCGGTGCGTGCTTCGAGACTGCGTGGCGCAACCATCGGCATCCTCGCCGCGTTCGGCGGGGCCGTCGTCGGCACGATGATGCTCAACAGTCGGGCGGAAACACCTCCGCCATCACCAGTCAATGCCGCTGAGGCGACGGCACCATCGCCGACCATCACGCCCGCCTTGCCGTTCGATATCGGCGGTCATTTTAAGCTCAACGATCAGAACGGGCGCACACGCACCCCCGGTGACTTCGACGGCCAGCCAATTTTCCTCTTCTTTGGCTACGCGAACTGTGAGGCCATCTGCACCACCGGACTTCCGAGAATTGCCACGTGTCGAGAGAGCGCGAGCGGCCTTGGCAATT
>JBCAXC010000168.1:0-5709 GCA_038534255.1 Pseudomonadota bacterium | reverse complement strand
CGCGGCAGGATCTGACTGAGCGCGTCGCATTTCACGCGGCTCGACTGGGCCTCACACCCAAACGGATCACTGTACGTGATCAGTCCTCGCGCTGGGGATCATGCTCGACGACGGGCGCCCTGTCATTCTCGTGGCGGCTCGTCCTCGCCCCGCCGAACGTGCTCGACTATGTCGCCGCACACGAGGTCGCTCATCTCCGCGAGATGAACCACAGTCACCGGTTCTGGAACCTCGTACGCCAAACGATGCCGGAGATGGACGCCGCGAAGGCGTGGCTCCGGGAAAACGGCGCGCACCTCCACGCCTACCGCGCCTGATCTGCCACCCACACACCGCATCCCGTCATCAACTATGACGCTGCGCCCGCTTCATGCGCCGTAAATCGCTCCGCCGCCTTCGCCACCTGATCATCGTCGAGCACGAACCCGAGCCCGGGACGTGACGGCAGTGCCAGCTTGCCCGCCACCGGCTCCAGCGGCGGGTCGGCGACAACATTATCCGCCATCAACTGCCACATGATCTGGTTACCATCATCGAGATTGGGGATCGCCCGCGCGACATGATGCTCGGCGCATGTCGTGATGCCGGTCGTCATGCTGGAGTGAATGCAGATCTTCAGCCCCGCCCCTTCGCAAATGCCCGCCGCCTGGATCATGGCGCGCAAACCACCGATCTCACGCGGCCCGACGGCCACCATATCGGCGATCCGATCCGTGCAAGCCTCGAAGACGTCATGGAGCGTAAAGACCGACTGGTCCGCCCCGAGCGCCACGGGTACGCGCTCTTTCAAGTGCCGCAACGCCCCTTTGGACCAACTCGACGTCGGCTGCTCGATATACTCGACGTTGTACGGCGCAAGCGCGCAGATCATCCGCAACGCGGTCGCGGGATCCCAGGCTTCGTTGGCGTCGAGGCGCAGCCGTGTGGTGCCGATCGCAGCGCGCACTTTCGCGACCGCCTCCATGTCATGGGCTTCGCCAACGCCAACCTTGAGATAGATGATCGGGTGTCCGTCGCGCACGGCATGGCGGGCATCGCTCGCCAGTTCATCCGGCGTGTCACCCTGGAGGAAATAAAAGTACCCGACGCTGTCACGGCGCGCCCCGCCAAGCAGATCCCACACCGGGCGGTCCAAAATCTTCCCGCCAAGATCGAGTGCCGCCATCTCAAGACCGGCGTAAAGCTGGTTGGCAAAGCGCGGCATGTTCGCACCGAACGCGAGAAAGTGCGCCCGCATCGTCTCGGCTTGCACCGCCGCATAGTCGAACACCGAACGCCCTAGAAAACTGCGCGCCAGTTTTTCGATGACGCGCTTTTGCGCCAAAGCATCCGGCGCGGTCGTGGTCTCGCCATAACCGACGCTGCCGTCCTCGCCGTGCATCTCGATCAGATTGACCGTGAACGCATGCTCGACGCCCTGCGACCAGACATAGGGCTTCTTGAGCGGCATGCGCAGCGGCGTAACGCGGATTTCAGAGATGTTCATCAGGGGGCACAGATCGCGGAAAGTGACAATCAATGCCGGTCATCTGAGGCGTGATGCAAATCGCTGTCAACGGGCAGCCGCGCTGCCGCCGCCCGCCGACACGATGTTTCCTCGCACCAAGGTTCAGAACGCCTCGCGGATGCTTTTGCGGATCGCGGTATCGAGCGCGGCCGGTCGCGGTGCGCTCTTCTTGCGCTTGGCGATGTAGGCACTGCGCTGTTTGACAAGCACTCCCAACTCACGATCAATTTTCTTCCGCTCCGCACGCTTCGCCGTGATCACGGCACGCTGTTCCGCCGGGCTCGCGGCACGGAGTTTTTTGGGCAACTTTGCCGAATCGAGACGTTCAAGGTCGACCGCCCCGCTCTCAAGCTCAGCCAACAGATCACCGCCGCCGGTCACCACCTCGCGCTTGCCCCGCTGCTTGGTGTAGTAGGCCGCCCGGTCAGCCGTCGAGGCCGCGGTGGCCGTGCGCCGCGAGCTCAACTTCTCGCGGTAGCCGGCACGTGTCCGCTGCGTCCCGTATGGAATGATCGTACTGTCGAGCTGACGCTGCAGGCGCTGGATGTCCTGATCGTACGGCGTCTCAATGACCTGCACATTCCCCGACAACGGTATCTGCGCAAAGACCCCGCCGCCAAGACGGGCAATTTCATTCCACACACGTCGCGTGTCGTGCCGACGGCCGGCCTGCAACGTGTTTACGGTGATCCCGCTGCGTTTCGCGATCACCATGGTCTCCGGGTATTTCACGTCCTGCTGATAATCCATGTGCGGCGGCGCATCACCGACGAGGAATGCAAGACGGATCGGCTTGCGCCCTGCAGAGGTTTGCCCCGTGCCCTGCAGTGTCCAGCTGGCCCGCGTCACCGCTTCATAGAGCGCCTGGTTCACGGACTCGGGCGTATCGCCACCGCCTCGCGCCTGGAACGCCAGCAGGCGTCCATAGAGCCCGTCGATGTCGGTGGTAAGATCATGAAAGCGCGTGACGTAGCTGTCGCCGAGATCGCGATAGCCGACGAGGCCCATGCGCACGATTGCGTCCGCGTCGTTGTCCGCGACCTCGTTCGCGATAGCCCAGATCTTCTGCTTGGCTCCTGCAATCAGGCGCGTCATCGAGCCAGTCGTATCGAGCACAAACATCACCTCGACCACCCGGCGGTCACAGGTTTGACCGGCCGCAATGTCGGGCTGACAGGCCTTCCGCGCGTTGTCCGATGCGTTTGCAACAGTCGCCGATCCGAGGCCGACCAGTGTGGCGGCCAGTGTGGCGGTAAGTCCGGCAATTGCCGTTCTCATCACGGTGCGAACACGAGATCGTTTAACGCGGGATCGCGTCGGTCTGGTGAGGTCAGGTGTGTGGTTCATTGGGGGGGCTCCTTTTTCGCGATGTTGCGCGTGATCTGAGAGTGAAACGCCGCAGCGGCCTCAGACCTTTGGGGCGCGCGCGAAAAAAAGTGCCGCAAGAAAGTGGTCATCGCGTCGTGAAATTGAGGCGATGACGCAGCACACGTGCAGTTCTTCCGCATTTCTCCGCACGCGCCGCCAGCGCTCACGTTCGGAACCCGCGTTCGGTCGGTCGCGTTGGAACACACGACGAAACGCAAACCGGAGGACACACGATGTCGGGATACCAGACAGGAACGAAAGTCGAATGGGATTGGGGCAACGGCACGGGGACGGGCAAGATCACAGAGCGCTTCACCGATGACGTCACACGCACGATCAAGGGCAGCGAGGTGACCCGCAATGCAAGCGATAATGACCCGGCCTATATGATCGAACAGGATGACGGGGACCGCGTTCTCAAGGGGCACAGCGAAATTCGCAAAGCCTCCTGAAAGACAGTCGCGATCCGCGCCGACAGCGTCGTGATCGGACCACACGACGGCGCGCGCGCTGCTGACGGTGCGCGCGTCCTCCTCTAGCTTCCGGTCGTGCAATTGAATTGGGGGACCACTGATGGCGACGACCGAAGAAATGAAGACGCAACGCGCGGCGTCGATCGAGGCAACACGCAACGGCCCCCCTCAGCGTACTTCCAATCCGTTCTTCGGCGTCGGTCCGATCACCGATCTTGTTCGCAACGAAGTCGACGCCCGCCGCGTTCGCCTCGCGTTCGAGCACTGGCTGGAAAAAAACTACCGCAAGCTCGACGACACGGGCGGTGATCGCGGTCCGTTTACCGTCACGGAGATCGGCCGCTCGATGCATCGCGGCTATCCGGCCGACAAGATCCTGCTCGACATGATGCGCGAGATCCACACGTACTTCGGTTATCCTAAAAAGAACCGCATGGCCGTCGGGCTCGGCGGCGGACACTCCGGGTTCACCGTCGCCCTCGTCCATCTGATGAACGCGAACGACCCGTCACAGCACACCTTCGTCGACACCCCGCGCCCGGAAAGCGACGCGGCAAAGGCTGGCGGTTTCTTCCGCCAGTCGTGGGGCGCGCAGATGATCGAGCTGCAGCGCTACGCGAAGAACGGGGATGAAAACCGCATTCACTTCGCCGAGAAGGAAGGGACGATACCCTCCGCCGACGAACTGGCGGAGATGGGCATCAAGCTCTTCATCGGCGTCGGCCATGAGACCACGGGAGCGACGACCTACACCGCGGAGGATATTTCCGCGCTGCTCGAATGGGTGGACCGCGACCCGGCCAACCATCACGCCGTCATCGACAGCACATCGATGCTCGGCGCGATGCCATGGCCGCAAGATATCGTCGATCAGGTCATGGACAAGTGCTGCATGTTCATGCCGTTCCAGAAGGCAATCGGCGGTATATCCGGCTACTTCGTCGTCTCACTCACCCCGCAGGCGATCGCGCTGATCGAAGCGAACGAGGCCGACCCGTCGTGGGCCATCCCACGGCAGTTGAAACTTACCGTCCCGGAAGACCCGAAACGCCCGCTCTCCTCAAAGAAAACCGCAGCACTCGGTCCCATTTATTGTGCCGAACAGGACAAGATGCTCGGCGGCATCATCAACACCTACGCAACGCTCGCCTTTGCCGAGACGACCTTCGGCGTGCTGCGCTCTGCAAAACTCGTCGGCAGTGTTCAGGACCTGAACAAGCACTCCATCGCCAACCGGCAGGCAATCAACGACTGGATCGCGCAGGACGATTTGCTCGAACTCGGAGTTTCGGATGAGGAGCGCCGCGGCGCAGCGGTGACACTTCTGCGGGTCGCGGACCGCGACATCACGGATCCCGCGGTGCATGACCGCATCATCGCCCGTTCCAAACAGTTACTGCAGTACGAGGGAGTGACCCACCCCAACGGAACGCATGAGCCGGGCCTCGACACCGCACGCTACGTCAACGCTTTCCCCGGCACACCCGGAGACTATCGCGCCTGGATCGGCGGCATCCGCCCGACGGAGGACATTGTCGCCCTTCTCGAAAACCTCCGCTACGCCTATCACCGCGCCAAAGTCGTAGTCCTCGAAGAAGAACTCGCGAAGGGCGGCATCACGTTCGACGCGGATATCACAGCCTCGGCCGATGGCGCCCTCCCACGCAAAGACGATCCCGATCGCGCCTACAAGGTGCTGATTGCCGATCTCGTGGGCCTGCGTTTCGGCGCGGACGGACATCCGGATCATTCCGAAGTAAAGGCGCACATCGAAGCGCAAGGCGGGACATTCCACGAAGGCCCACTCGACCCCACAGACAACCTCGAACCCGGCAAGGTGCACTTCTTCTATCAGCCCGACATATCGCGAGAGGAGGAAATCCTCCCCGCCACCAAAGGCGGCCAGTACGACGCGTTGATCGCCGCGGCGACTTTCATGCCTGCAGCCTCGCAATTTCCTGAAGGCGGCGTGCGCATCGGCGCAGGGACCGGCAATATGGCCTGCGCCTGCTGGGGTGGCGGAAACGGCGATGGCGGCACCGCGCCCCTGATGAACACGCCGAGCTTCAACAGCCGCGCGACCGCGCACATGACCATGAAGGCGCTGTTGAAAGTGATGCCGGATCTGCCCGTTGACACGCTACACGAGCGCGTCGTCGAAGGCACATTCGACACCGGCAAGAACCTGAGCGAGTTCCCGACTGAAAAACTCGAAGGAAAGCGCATCGCCGTCATCGGCTACGGCAACATCGGGCGCGAGGTGGCCAGGCTCGCAAAGGCATTCGGCATGCAGGTCGCGATCCACGCGCGCGAGCGCCACAAAGACTGGATCGAGAGTGAGGGGTTCCTCTACGCGTCCAC
>JBCAXC010000167.1:0-5710 GCA_038534255.1 Pseudomonadota bacterium | reverse complement strand
TCGCTCTGGGGCCTCCAGGCGCCGCCGGCCTGAAGCTGCGCGACGCTCCTCCCGCACAGCGACGTGAACAGGCGTGACCGCCACATGTGACCCCCATCACGCACCGTCGCGACCAGCTCGGGCACCTTCACGTCAACACAGCAGCGGCACCCGCCGCACCGCATCTGATCTGGAGGACGACACCATGACCACGCTCACCATCGCACGACGCTTCCTCGCCGCCTTCGCCATCTCGAGCGCCACGCTCGTCGCAACAGCACCGGCCAAAGCCGCGCCGCTCGGCCCAGCCGCGCTTGCTGCAACGACCGCCACCACGGTCGCGAAGACCCCCGTCGCCGAAAATGTCCGCTTCCGCGGCAAGCGCTTCGGTCTGCGCAAGCGGGGCTTCCACCATCATCGCTTCGGCCGTCGCCACTTTGGCCATCGCGGGTTCCGCCGCCATCGGTTCGGCGGGCACCGCTTCGGTGGACATCGATTTGGCGGTCACCGGTTCGGCGGTCGCTTTGGTTTGGGCAACCGCGCCTTCCGCGCCTCGCGCCTGCGCTAGGCCGCACACGCCTCCCCCGCCTGCGAGAGACACCGTCGACACGTCGGCCACGCACGTGTCGACGGTTCTCCGCAGTGAAAGCCCGCGCATCGCGCCATCCGTCATCTGCCCGCTTCCACCCGTGCCGGACTGCGACTAGTGTCCGCGCCCATGAGCACCAAGAAAGACACCGGCCGCGAAAGCCGCCCCGCCGTCGCGACCCCAGGCGCCAAGCGCAAACTGGCGAAAGGCGACCATCTCTATCTGATCGACGGATCCGCCTATATCTTTCGCGCCTTCCACGCGCTCCCCCCGCTCACACGTCCGTCCGACGGCTTGCCAACCGGCGCGGTGCACGGTTTCTGCCAGATGCTCTGGAAGCTCGTCGCGGACACGAAGGAAGGCGACGCCCCGACGCACTTCGCCGTGATTTTCGACCACTCGGCCGTCACCTTTCGCAACGATGTCTACGCCGAGTACAAGGCCAACCGCCCACCACCGCCGGATGATCTCATCCCGCAGTTCCCGCTGATCCGCGATGCCACCCGCGCCTTCAACCTCGCCTGCATCGAGCAGGAGGGTTTCGAGGCCGACGACATCATCGCGACGTACGCCGTGGCGGCGCGCGATGCGGGCGCGGACGTCACCATCGTCTCGTCCGAC
Organism: Pseudomonadota bacterium; assembly: GCA_038534255.1. Lineage (GTDB taxonomy): Bacteria > Pseudomonadota > Alphaproteobacteria > Rhizobiales > CALHAX01 > CALHAX01. The sequence continues at coordinate 4,521 of JBCAXC010000167.1, read as the reverse complement.
AAGGATCTGATGCAACTCGTCGGCGACGGCATCGTCATGCTCGATACGATGAAGAACCGGCGGCTGGACGAAGACGCCGTGTTCGAAAAGTTCGGTGTTGGTCCAGACAAGGTCATCGACGTTCAGGCGCTGTGGGGCGACAGCACGGATAACGTCCCCGGCGTCCCCGGCATCGGCCAGAAGACCGCCGCGCAACTGATCGACGAGTACGGCGACCTCGATACCCTGCTGGAGCGGGCCGGGGAGATCAAACAGAAGAAGCGCCGGGAAAACCTGATCGAGTTTGCAGATCAGGCACGGGTTTCACGCGATCTGGTCACACTGAAGCAGGATGTCGATCTCGCGATCTCACTGGACGAGACCGGCGTTCAGGATGCGGAGCGCGAGGCCCTGCTCGGCTTCCTCGCCGAGATGGAGTTCAACACGCTGACGCGGCGCATCGCGGAAGCGATGGACATCGACCCCTCGCTCATCCCGAAGCCGAAAGCGCGGAACGCCGCCCAGACATCCCGCGCGGATGATAAAGCGTCAAGCGCGGCTGGCGGCGCAGTCTCACAGGACGCTGCCGGGCCATCTGCTGCCGTCGAGGCCGCCCACAGCGCTGCCATGACACCGGCGATCGATCGCGGCACTTACGAGACGGTGAGCAATCTGGCCGCACTGGGGGAGTGGATCGACCGCGCCCGCGAAGTTGGCCATGTCGCAGTCGACACCGAAACCGACAGCCTCGATGCGATGCAGGCCAATCTGGTGGGCGTATCCCTCGCATGTGACGTGGGTCGAGCCTGCTACATCCCGCTCGCCCATGGCAAGACTGGCGATGCCGGGCTCGATCTCGGCGACAGCGCGCCGCCGGAGCAGATCGACATGCGCGCCGCCCTCGACGCGCTGAAACCACTGCTTGAAGACCCGGCCGTGCTCAAGATCGGGCAGAACCTCAAGTACGACTGCCTCGTGCTGAAGCGCTACAACATCGATCTCGCCCCGCTCGACGACACCATGCTGCTCTCGTATGCGCTCGACGGCGGGCGCGGCAACCACGGCATGGATGATCTCGCCGCACGCCATCTCGGGCATAGCTGTATCCCGTTCAAGCAGATCGCCGGAACCGGCAAGAGCCAGAAGACCTTCGACCAGATCGCGATCGACCAGGCGACCGAATACGCCGCGGAAGATGCGGATGTCACACTGCGGCTCTGGACGCTGCTCAAGCCCCGCCTGGTCGCCGAGCGACTTACAACCGTCTACGAGACGCTGGAGCGCCCGATGGTCCCGGTGCTGGTCGAGATGGAACATGCCGGCGTCGAGGTCGATCGCCAGATCCTCTCGCGCTTGTCAGGAAGCTTCGCACAACGCCTCGAAGGCCTAGAAGCCGAGCTGCAGGAGATCGTCGGCAAGCCGTTCAACGTCGGCTCTCCCAAGCAACTTGGCGAGATCCTGTTTGACGACTGGAACCTCCCCGGAGGAAAAAAAACGAAGACCGGCGCCTGGCAGACCGGCGCCAGCGTGCTGGATGATCTCGCCGCCAACGAAGAAATCGGCGAGGAACCCAAAAAGCTCGTCCGCACGATTCTTGAGTGGCGCCAGCTCTCGAAACTCAAAAGCACCTACACCGATGCGTTGCAGGGCTTCATCAACCCGCAGAGCAAACGCATTCACACCTCGTTCTCGCTGGCCGCCGCCGCAACCGGCCGCCTCGCCTCGACCGAACCGAACGTCCAGAACATCCCTGTCCGCACCAAGGAAGGGAGAGAAATTCGCACCGCGTTCGTTGCACCGAAAGGCCACAAGCTGGTCTCCGCCGACTACTCCCAGATCGAGCTGCGCGTCCTCGCGCACATCGCGAACATCGACGCCTTGAAGCAGGCATTCGCAGACGGCCTCGACATCCACGCGATGACGGCGTCCGAAATGTTCGACGAGCCGATCAAGGACATGGACCCGATGATCCGCCGCCGCGCCAAGGCGATCAACTTCGGGATCATCTACGGCATCTCGGCATTCGGCCTCGCGGCGCAACTGGGCATTTCCCGCAGCGAAGCCGGAGATTATATCAAGCGCTACTTCGAGCGCTTCCCCGGCATCAAACAGTACATGGCGGACACCACCGCGTTCGCGAAAACCAACGGCTATGTCGAAACCATCTTTGGCCGCCGCATCCACTACCCGGACATCAACACGAAAAACCCGTCGCTGCGGGGATTTTACGAACGTGCCGCGATCAATGCGCCAATCCAGGGGTCAGCAGCCGATATCATCCGCCGGGCGATGATCCGCATGCCGGATGCCCTCACCGCCGAAAAGCTCGACGCGCGGATGTTGCTGCAGGTCCATGACGAATTGATCTTCGAGGTCCCGACGAAGCAGGTGAAGCAAACCATCACGTGCGCTGAACGGATCATGCAGGACGCCGCGGAGCCCTACCTGCAGCTATCAGTGCCGTTGCTCGTCGAAGCAGAAGCCGCTGACAACTGGGAGGCCGCGCACTAGCGCGCCGCGCTAAGGACGACAAAACCGGTCAGCGGCGCGTCTTGAAGATCTGCGTCCGGTTTTTCTTCCACGACGGCGCAGGCTTGGCCTTCTGTGCGACAGTCCGGGTTGGACGTGTCGTCCGTTGCCGTGCGGGACGGTTGGGTCGAGGCGCCGTGGTGCCGCGGGATGTCGTGTCCCGCGTTTTAGCAGCCTCCGCGGCAGCAACAGCACTGAGCCGCGCCTTGATCGTCTGAGCCTGAAGACCCGGTCGAACAGGCAGGGGAATCAGCGTCGCGCCCCCGTCGACGTCAGGAGTCGCGACCACTGTCGCTGCTTCAACAGGCGGCTCCGGAGCGCCAAGTGCAGCGATCGGGCGCGCCGATGGGGTCCACCGGTCAGATGCCTCCGTGTCGTGCTCGCTCGCGATCTGAGCCACAACCGGAGGTGTGACCTCGGCGACCGGCGCAGGCGTCGGCGTCGGCGTCGACAACTTCTGCGCTGGCGCTTCCTCAGCGCTCTGTGCCGCAGCAATCGCAATCGTTGTGCGACGGACGGGGGCAAGCACGGTGTCCTCTACGCGCTCGGCGGCTGTCGGTTGGACCTCTGTGACGATCGCCACCTCTTCCTGCGCGATGACATCATCGGCATCCGGCCATTCCACGCGCGTGACATCAAGTCGACCGGGATGGCGTTTCACCAGTTGGCGACTCGCGAGTGGTGGCGCTACAGACGCGACCACTGCGGGTTCCGTCTTGCTGTCTGTGCGCGTCGTATGCTCCGGCAGGGGCATCCGGGCAACGGCGCGTTCAGCTGATCGCACCTCGCCCTGCGCAATCTCTGGTTCCTTTGGTGCCTGCCGCGTCACACACGCCTCAGAACCAAGACCCCGGATTGTGTGAGCAACATCATCGATGGGTTTTTCATCCGAACCATTGAGTTCCGCCTTCGTGAGCAGCGCGTCCAGCTGACTGTGGAATGACAGGCTCCAGCGCCCATCGATCGCACCTTCGAAGCAGCCGATCTGCGCCATGGCGTATTGCAGGCGATAGACAGCACTCTGACGTTGCATCTGCAGGCGCAACGAGACCGCCTCCGCAGCGGACGCTTTGGACTGACGTGCCGCGAGGTCTGCGCGTTTCGACGCCACAGATGGCCCCACGCGCTCAACCGGTTTGACCGGCGCTGGCGACCCAGCTTGCGGAGCGGGCACAGGCGCCTCGATGATAACGGACGGGCTGCGCGCGTCAGCAAACGTCGGTCCAGACGCACGTGGCTCCGGCACAGTGGTGACCGAGTACGCCAGCAACAGCGCACAGGCAAAGCCGAGACAGCCCCCGGCGAGAATGGCAAACAAGCGGATCATGACGCCTCGACGCGTTGCAGCCACGTCCACGCGCGGCCCTGCAATCTCATGCACGTCGAATCATTAAACGGAGATTAATGAGTTTTAATTTTTGTCCACTTATGCGCTGTCGCCGCCCTGAAAGCGCGGACGCCCGCGCGCAACGCCGGAAATCACAGCTTCGATAAAAATTTCCTGCCCGTCGGCTTGAACCGTTTTGACCTCTTGCTCGAACATCAGGCTGATCTCTCCGGCACCCGCCTCTTCCGCACGGACACGGAGGATGCCGCCAAGTTCCCGTTCAGCAAACTGAATCGCATCCTGTTGAGAGGAAAACGCCTCGATCTGCCCCGGGAGATGCACCCGGAAACGACCCGCCTCCGGCTGTGAGATGACCGCCTGATCGCTGATCTGCACATGCCCGACCACAGCACCGACCGCATTGGCCACTCCCGCATGCGTCGGCACGACGGCATCGACACCGAGCCGCGCGCCAACGGCGGGATAATACGTCGCAGCCGACGCACCGAGCCCGATCAGCGGTATCGAAAGCCCGAGATCAATTTTCACCGCACCACTGTGATGCGCGAGCCCTGCCGCCACCAGCGGATGCGACACGACCGCAGCCCCATCAAAGCCGTCATGGCTGAGCGCCGCTTCAAGGACCGTCTCCGCCGAACGCCGCGTCAGCGTCTCGAGCACCATCG
>JBCAXC010000166.1:0-5730 GCA_038534255.1 Pseudomonadota bacterium | reverse complement strand
GTCCACCACATCACCCTGAACGGCGCCGACCGGCAAACCTCGATCGATTTCTGGCAAGGCGTGCTCGGCATGCCGTTCGTCTTTGAGCAACCCAATCTCGACGATCCGGACACCAACCATCTCTATTTCGATCCGGGCGATGGCCGCCTCATCACCATTTTCACGCGCGAAGATCTGCAGCCCGATCGCAGCCCGAACCCGAACGCAATCGGCACCCTGCATCATCTCGCCTTCATCGTGTCGCGCGCCAGCTATACGCAGGCGGCGGAGCGCTTGAAGAAAGCCGGCTATCCGAACAGTGGTGACGTCGACCGCGGCTTCATGGACTCACTCTACTTCCGTGATCCCCTCGGTCAGCTTCTCGAACTGGCCTGCTACAAGTTCGAGCCACCACAAGGCTTTACGCATGCAGACGTTCTGCATCGCGCACACCTGATCCGCGTTGAAGCCGGGGACGTGAACATCGCGGACACCCATCTCGCAGACGCCATCGCGGCACTCTCTGGCTTGCGCACGTCCACCGCCAACGCCGAAATGCCGACCAAAATGCCGACCACCTGAACACGCGCGCCCGTCGATCATGCGCGCGAGGAGATCAATGTGACCACGCCTGCTTCAAAAGCCGAACCGAAGGTTGGCTTCGTCTCGCTCGGCTGCCCGAAGGCGCTCGTCGACAGTGAGCGTATCATCACGAAATTGCGCGCGGACGGGTATGCGATCTCGCCAAGCTATGACGATGCCGACGTCGTGATCGTCAACACCTGCGGCTTCCTTGATAGTGCGCGTGACGAGTCCCTTGATGCGATCGGTGAGGCCATGGCGGAGAATGGTCGCGTCATCGTCACCGGCTGCCTCGGCGCGGATGAAAAGCACATCCGCGAGATTCATCCGAACGTGCTCGCAGTGACCGGCCCGCATCAGTACGAGCAGGTCGTTGACGCCGTCCACACGCAAGTGCCACCGCGCACCACGCCGTTTGAAGCGCTGGTGCCACCAGCCGGCATCCGCCTGACGCCGCGCCACTACGCGTATCTGAAAATCTCGGAAGGATGTAACAACACCTGCAGCTTTTGCATCATCCCCGACCTGCGCGGCAAACTCGCGAGCCGCACCATCGACAGCGTACTCCGCGAAGCCGAGCGCCTCGTCGCAGCGGGCGTGAAGGAATTGCTGGTGATCTCACAGGATACCAGCGCCTATGGTCTCGATCTGAAATACGCACCCGCGACGTGGAAAGGGGAGGAAATCCCGACGCGTTTCTTCGAACTCTGCGAGCGTCTAGGCAAACTCGGCATCTGGGTCCGCCTGCACTATGTTTACCCGTACCCGCACGTCGACAACGTGATCCCGCTGATGTGCAGGACCGGGCTGTTGCCCTACCTCGACATACCCTTTCAACATGCCTCACCCGACGTCCTGAAACGCATGCGCCGCCCTGCTCATCAGGAAAAGACCCTCGAGCGCATTCACAAGTGGCGCGACCTCGCCCCCGATCTCGCAATCCGCTCAACGTTCATTGTCGGCTTTCCGGGTGAGACGGACCATGACTTTGAGATGCTGCTCGACTGGCTCAAAAGCGCGGAACTCAATCACGTCGGTTGCTTCACCTATGAAGATGTCACCGGCGCCCGCGCAAACGGCCTCGACGGGCATCTTCCGGAGGAGATAAAACAGGAACGCTACGACCGGCTGCTGACGCAGCAACAGGTGACGAGTTCAGCGCTGCTCAAGCGACGGGTCGGGCAGACAATCGACGTGCTGGTCGACAGCATCGAGGACGACACAGCGCATGCCCGTAGCCATGCGGACGCTCCCGAGATCGACGGGACTGTGCTAGTCGATCTCAAGGGCACCGAAACCTCGATCAAGCCCGGAAGCTTCGCAACTGTCCAGATCACCGGCTCCGATACCTACGATCTGCACGCCCGGCCCGCATAACAGCCAGACAGGCACCACGCCGGTTATTCACAGCTTCCATGCTCGGCCCGATTCACCGCACAGCAGCGGTGTGATTCTCTCCAACGCAGGTGATTCGCACGCCGTGCAGGAGAGCAGCACATGGCCAACTTTCGCACTCATATCGGCGTCGGTGTCGTTGCATCCGGGATGCTTGCAACGCTGACGATGGCGTCGTCTCTCGTGCCGTCGAACGAACTGATCAAGCTCGCCCTCGTCGGCGCCGTCGGCAGTGTCCTGCCAGATATCGACCTGCAGAACTCACGCGCGTCGCAAGCGATGTTCTCAACGCTGGCGCTCTTCGTCGCATTCACGCTGCTATTCAACTTCGCGTGGAAATACTCGATCGCGGAGATGTGGATCGTCTGGGTCGGCGTCTTTGTTTTAATCCGCTTTGTCGCGCACAACATCTTTCATCGATACGCTGTCCATCGCGGCACATTTCACTCCGTGCTCGCCGGACTGTTCTTCGCCAGCGCCACCGCAATCGTGTTTCACTCCTGTTTCGGATCGGACTCAACCATCGCATGGCTCGCCGGTGCGTTCATGTTCTTTGGGTACATGGTGCATCTTCTGCTCGACGAGTTGTACAGCGTTGACTTCAACAACAACCGCGTGAAACGGTCATTCGGCACGGCGTTGAAGATCTTCGACGGCAAACACCCGAAGGCCTCGTTCGGCATGCTGGCTGCCGCGCTTGTCGCTTGGTACCTCGCGCCTGAGTCCGCGACCTTCTTCGCCCACGTGACAGACCCGGAAGTATGGGCTTTCCTCAGCGAACGACTGCTTCCGGAAGGAAGCTGGTTCGGCATCATCGCGGACATGGTGCAAGTCGCAACGCTCTAGCCACTGCGCAACTCGAAACCCACAAAGGGCCCGCCGATTTCCCGGCGAGCCCTCAAAACTCGGTCGTCAACGTCGCAAGGATTTTAATCCTCGATCGTGACGAAACCTTTCCGCGGTGCGAGATAGAACGTCTCCTTCAACGTCATCACGCCACCAAGATCGCGTTTGATGAAGCGGCCCACCGTCGGGACATAGTCATACTCCGCGATCGCGATCACCTGCTCGGAGTTCTCAAGAATGATTGCCGGGTCGAAGTCGGGATCAATTTGCGCCGCTGTAATCGGCCCCTCAGGGAAGTTGGAAGCAGGGCCGATCGATTGCCCGTCTTTCATCCGTGACCACTTTACGTTCAGGTTGCCATCCTGATCTTTCGTCACGTTCATGACCGTCAGTCGCATACTGTTTTCTTTGTAGAGCGACATCAAGGCCGGCGCCATGACCTGATCAGCCACATTGAGGTAACCATCAAGCTGATCTTGCGTCAGGCGATCGGACTGCGCGATCAGATCGGCGACGGTGCTTGCCGTGGTCGTAACACGGCGATCCAGCATCAGCGCCTGACCAAACTCGTTGCTGCCAAGCCAGAAGGTCAGCAGAACCGGAATGAGTAGCCCGAACTCCACCGCTGCCATGCCACCCGCGCAGTTGCGAAAGCGCGTGCCAATCGAACGTCGTGGGGCCTGTTTGGCTTGCTTGATCAACATTTCGGAACACTCACCTTACACATCTGCGGGGCGCCGGTCCGCAACGTGTAAACCGTCGCGTCGGCGGTAGAATTCGTCCGGCGCAGTTGCGCCGTCGGCCTTAACTTCCGGCCGATGGAAATGGCTCGTTCTTGAACGCAACCGTCGCTGACATCACACGTGTACCGTCGCTCTGATTGGCCAGCGGGCTCACCGCGTACCCGCCGTCACGGAAGTTGAAGAAGATCGGCAGCTGGGCGATCAGGTCCCATTTGTAGAACGCGTTCACGAGAACAACGGTGCCACCGCCACCGGTATCGTACTGACCAGGGTCATTCGGGTCAGGCTGCTCCAGCGATCCGTTGTTGTTTGTGTAATCACCAAAGACATCCTGGTCGCCAGCGTCGCCAAACGTGCCGAGTGTCCGTACATCAACAATCAGCTTTGACTGACAATTGCTCAGAAGAACAACGTGACTGCAAACGTCGTTGCGAAAATCTTCCATGTTTGAGAACGCACTCCCGACACGGATTTTCCGTGCTGACTTCTCGAGCGCATGTTCAAGCGAGACAGTCCCGCCGTAAACGAATGCAACTTCTATCGTCATGAACAGGAACGCGAGAAAAGGAGCTGCAACAAAAGCAAACTCAATCGCCGTTGCACCTTTTTCATCCCGTCGGGCGCGTCGCAGACGCCGGGAGAGGCGCATAAGTGCGCCGGATCTTGGAACGTCAGTCTGGATCGTCATATCAGTATGCCTCACAAGTCTGATATGTCGCGGCCATCACAGACCGCGCGTTGATCCGAAGTAGACCTCACGCGAGTTAAGAACAGGTTGACGTGCGCAAGCGGGCCGACGGGCAAAACCCGACGACCGCATGCGGCTCGAACACTTTATAATAGGGCAAGAGTGGAAACCGTCGCCCTCAATGTCTGCGAGCTAACGCCGAAGAGCGTTATTCTCCGCCAGCAGAGCCCTGTGAGACACCCGCAGAAAACTTGACTTTGTTCTCTGACGATTTCGCCACGTTGGTATAGAACTCCGCGTCGTTGCCGATCCGCAGAACCGGCTGGCACTTCGGCGCGCAGTTGTAGGTCTGGCTGACGTTACCGCGCGTCAGATTGACGATCTTCTGGTCATCCGTTGAGACCAGCAGGCGCCGATCCATCATTACACGGCCTGCACGGTCCAGGATGATGAGGTTTGTCACGCCGAACGTCTTACCGGTGATCGCGAGCAGTTTGCCATTCTGGATGGTCACATCTGCAATCGATGGATTGCCGACAATCACATCTGCAGCCTTGTCCTCAAGCCGCAACAGGCGGACCTGGTCGTACTCAACGATGAAGTCTGAACTTGTGTCGGCGAAGACCGGCTCGGACATCGCGCTGGAGAGCATGATGGCCCCGATGAAACCTGCGGCACCCGCCGCCAGACGGGTGAAAAGGGGAAGTACGCGGTGCGACATGGTCGATCCTCAAACGCTACTGGTTTTTTCGCAGTTAGCCCGAGAATGGTGAACGAAGTGGTAACACGAGGACCTGTTCGGGACTCGCGACTTCAAACGTTCCAGGCCGCTCGCAACAACGGAGTTATAGTCGCCCAGACCAAATACAACGGAGAAAAATGGTGTTCGAACGTTTGAACTTGCACCCAACTACACCCCCGCCCCAACAGTATTTGACTGTGTTGCACGACACGAATACTTTCATGCGACCCGTCATTGCAAAGAATTCGAAGCTAAAAAATCGAGTGAATAAAAAATAAACGACTACGTTTACTTGATCGTAACCGTGTTTCACGCAGTTATCGGCGCGCAGACCACCCGTTTCACTTCGAGTTAACTCCTGCCCCGTAGGTTCAGCATCAGTTCAGGGCCGCAACACGGACATGACCACAACCCAGTCCAGCGGACGAACTTTTGCAGTCTAAGAGTCTTAGTAACCGGGAGTATCTCAAATGAAAAACCTCTTCGCACGTTTCCAGAACGATGAGTCTGGCGCAACGGCAATCGAATACGGCCTGATCGCAGCGATCATCGGCGTCGGCATCATCGTCACCGTGAACCTCGTCTCTGACGGCCTCGACACGACCTTCACGGCTGTCGAAACGGAACTGAACAACCAGGCTGGTTAATCCAGCTTGATCCCGGCGGTCGCATGATCGCCGGGAACAGGTTCAGGGCCATCCGCTCCTTGCGAGCGGGTGGCCTTTTTTATTCCGCAGCTCCTTATTTCGCGGCCC
>JBCAXC010000165.1:0-5740 GCA_038534255.1 Pseudomonadota bacterium | reverse complement strand
GAATGCGGTCCGGCTTGCCGCGGCCCCAGTTCTGCCCGGCGATCGGACCGCATTCGCACCGCATTGCGCCTTGCATTCACATTTGCTGTCGGATGGGCGATCCTGCTCGCCGTCCTTGCCTGGGTCGGCGGTCCCTTCGTCGCCGGGTTGTTCAGCGATGACGCCGAGGTGACCGAAGGCATCGTCACCTACCTGCGGATCATCGCCGTCTCGCTTGGTGGCTACGGCGTGATTGTCGTGGCCGCTGCCTGCTGCAACGCCGTCGGATACTCGCTCTTCGGCGCAGGGATTTTCGCGACGCGCATGCTGCTGCTCTACGTGCCGCTGACGTTCGCCGCGGCGCAGTTGCTCGGCGTTACGGCAATGTTCTGGGCGATCCTCGCGTCCAATCTGCTCGGCGGCGCTATCGCCTACTATCTTGTCTTTCACGTGCTCGGGCGTTGCGACACTTCGCCAGCGCGTGTTTGACGGTCTCACGCCTGACGCCCATGTTCGCGCAATGAGCGACAAGACAAAGCCCAAACCGCCGAACACGCCTGAACAGGTCGCATCGCCCTCTGACGTGGCCCAGAGCGGGCGAACCGATGTCGCTGAGCCAGTCTCGAGCGACGGTGACATCACCGCGTTTCTCAAGACTGTTCGCGAAATGGCCCCGGCCGTTAGGACCGGCGCTGGCGCGGGACGACTGATCTTCGCGCTCGACGCGACGATGAGCCGACAGCCCACCTGGGACATGGCGCAGGCGATCCAGGCCGAGATGTTCACCGCGGTTCGTGATGTCGGCGGACTCGATGTGCAACTCGTCTACTTTCGCGGCTTTGGCGAATGTCGATCGTCCAGATGGGTCGACGATCCGACTGCGCTCGCCCGCCTGATGACGACCGTCACCTGCCGCGCCGGCCACACCCAGATCGCCAAGGTGCTCACCCATGCGCGCAAGGAAACCGAGGCCAAACCTGTCAACGCCATGGTTTATGTCGGGGACGCAATGGAGGAAAATGTGGACACCCTCGGCGCACGCGCTGGAGAGCTCGGACTGCTCGGCCTACCGGTTTTCCTCTTTCAAGAGGGGCACCACCGGGCAACGGAAACGGCCTATCGTGAAATTGCGCGCCTGAGCGGAGGTGCTTACTCTCGCTTCGATGCTGGTTCGGCTGCACAGCTGCGCGCGCTTTTGACGGCCGTGGCAGTTTACGCCTCCGGCGGGCGCGCGGCGCTCGCACGGCTCGAGAGCCGCGGTCGCCCGGACGTCAAGGCGCTGCTCGAACAACTGCCAAAGGGCTGAGATCACCCCCGTGTCCTATGTCCTCCTCGCCATCTTCGGCATCGTCGCCGCACTCGTTCTTGCGAAAGCCAGTGCCAACCGTGCGGGGACATCCTTGCTGCCGGTGTTCCAGATCTGCGGCGCCATCGTGCTCTATGTGCTGGCGCTCCTGACGCTGCTCCTCGCACCGTCCCGCTTTGGCTTCGCGGTGCTGTTGGCAAGTCTGGCGACGGTGTTGCTCACCTACTGGCAGCGAGGCCGGGTGCAGCCTATGGCCGGACCGGCGGGGCAGGGGCGTGCCGCACATGGTGGTGCTGGCTCGCAAGTCCGAACGCGCTGGCTCGAGATGACGCTTGATCATGCGACGGGCGCCATGCACGGCTCGGTCCGCGAAGGGGCATACGCCGGCGCGTCACTCGACCAGCTCTCGCTGCCCGATCTCGAGACGCTCTACCTCGAACTGAAAGATGACATGCAGTCCGTGCAGTTGCTGGAGGCATGGCTGGATCGCAAGGACCCAGAGTGGCGCAACACATTCGGCGCGGGTCAGACCGCAGGGAAAGCCTCGGGGTGGAGCGGGGCATCGCGCGGCCCGACCTCGCGCGCGGAAGCGCTCGCCATACTCGGGCTCGATGAGACGGCAAGCGACGACGATATTCGCGCCACCCACCGAGACCTGATGAAAAAACTACACCCGGATCAGGGCGGCTCAACCGTCCTCGCCACCCAGATCAACGCGGCGCGTGCGTTCCTGCTGGGGGAGTAAGATGACCGAGGTACGAAGGTTGGCCTACTGTGCTGCCATCACGAGGCAGTCGATCTTGCGATCCTTCAGTGATGCGCATGCGGAGCGCGCCGCCTGCTTGGAGAACCCGGCGAAGCGCGCACGATACCAGCGCGTGTCACCCCGATCGAACGTAACCGTCACCGGCGGATACCCTTCCACGAGCGCACTCGCCCGGCGTAGCACGTCCTGCAATTGCCGTTTCGCCGACGTTACGTTCGTGTGCGAACCGACTTGCACATGGTATGGACCGCTCGCCGTTTCGGCACCGCCGATCACACCCTGACGCGCATTGTTTTCGGTCGTGCCGCTGCTGGCGACCTGCGTCCGCGAGCCATTTGCCTGCGCCACGCCGCGCCGCTTGGCGATCGCGCCAGCGCTGTTGGAGAGCCCGGCAAACTTGCGCGTCTTGATCTTGCGCACGGCACGCGTCGCCTTGGCGACCCTCTTGGGCCGCGCTGTCGGAATCTTCGCCCGCGCAACGAGCTGGGGCTTCGGCACCTTGCGACGCGTTCGCGTGCGAGACGCGCGCTTCACATTGGCCCGCAACAATTTGCGCATCGTGCTGTCGCGTTTGCGGGCGGTTTTTCCTCCCATCACGACGGCGATCACATGCCGCCGGTCCTTGCGCACCGACGTCACGAGGTTGAACCCGGACGCGCGCGTATAGCCCGTCTTGATCCCTTCGGTCCCGGCGTAGTTGAAGAGCAGGGAGTTGAAGTTCTTGTAGCGTCGCTTGCCGTGCTTGAAATAGCGCGTCTTGAAGAACTTGAAGAGTTTCGGGTGATCCTCCGCAAGCCGCAGCCCGAGCGTCGCCATGTCCCGCGCCGTCGTCTTCTGGCCGCGCGCCGTCAATCCGGACGCATTCTTGAAGGTCGTCTTGAGCATGCCAAGCTGGCGGGCGCGCCATGTCATGTAGCGCGCAAACTTCGCCTCTGTTCCGGCAAGATTTTCAGCGACCGCCGTTGCCACATCATTGGCGGACTTGGTGATGAGTGCGCGCACGGCATCGCGCATCGTGATACGAGATCCGGCCCGCAAGCCGAGCTTTGATGGCTGCTGTCCGGCAGCGCGTTTCGTGATCACCAGTTTGGAATCGAGCGACACCCGCTTCGCCTTGATCATGTCGAACACGACATAAAGCGTCATCATCTTGGTGAGCGACGCGGGATAGCGAGAGGCATCGGCGTTGGACGCGTGCAGAATGCGCCCCGTCTTGGCATCAAGCACCAGTGCGGCATGTTTCGAAGCCGCTTGCGCGGGATCGGGCAGCATTGCGAACCCGACCATCAGCGCGGCCATCACCATCGGTGCCCGGCGCCCGCGCGAAAAGCGCCTCGCGCGCAAATCCGCGGTGCATGTCTGAATTGGAGCTTCGCCCATCACCCTGCATCGTCAGCGCCCGCAGGCCCTGATCCCCACCCATTTTTCCCTTGACTGCCGGGCCACCTAACGAGCTGAGGTGGCCGAACTTTATTGCTTTTGCGGCAGTTTCTGGGCGTGTCCGTTGGCCGGACACAGGCACGGCGCACGACGCACCAGCCCGACATCAGTCTGGGGGAACGGGGTGAAGGCGCGGTAAAGTGACGTCGTGAACGCAAGGTTAATATCTGTCACAGGACGGGGCGGTTGCGCGTCACGTCGCATACAGCCTTTGCCAACAGGCGGCGCGAAGAAATTTTGCTGCACCGCAACATAATGGTTGACTTGGGTGCGGTGCAAACATAGTTATGTTGCATCGCAGCATGAGTCGTCGGCAAAGTCCGGCGCTGAGCTGCCGAGTGATCATTTGGCGTGCGACGCGCCGTGTCGACGTCGCGAACAGCACCACCCCAAACCATCGGAGAGATCTCATGATGAAGAATATCGAAGACATGCAGAAAGCCAGCCAGCAGGCGATGGACACGACCGTGAAAAGCTTCACGGAAGTGAACAAAGGCATGCAGTCGCTCGCAACCGAAATGACCGACTACTCAAAGAAGTCGTTCGAAGATGGCACTGCTGTCCTTGAGCAGCTCATGGGTGTCCGTTCGCTGGAGCAGGCGATCGAAATTCAGTCGGATTACGTCCGCAAGTCTTACAACGACGCGATGGCGCAAGCCGCTAAGGTCGGCGAGATCTACGCCGGCATGTCACGCGACGCGCTGAAGCCTGCTGAAAAAGCGATGAAGAAAGCGCGCTAAGGCGCTTTTGACAAGCTGCGAGGTAACGTCGCGACCCACAGGGGCACTGCCCTTCTCGCAAGGTCCGCGGTCGTCCGCCTCAAGGTAAAGTTGCTGAAAAGGGGTCCGGGAAACCGGGCCCCTTTTTGCGTTCGCTGGCCGAAACGCGCGTGGCCTCTTTTACGTTGGCCCCACGGTCCCCAAATGAAGGCCGAGACCAAAACGGAAGTCTTTCACTCCCGCCAACCTTCAGCCGATGCCAGAGATCGACGCCGCCCTGCTGGCAATTTGTGCAGGCCGCCTAACCGATGCGCAACGCACCTCCGGTATGCTTGTCAGAGTGTCGCGCCGATCCACGCCATCGTCATCACATTGCCGCACCAGTTTTCATGGCGCTATGATTGGGTGGCGACGCTCGATATGCCTGCTGCAGCATGGATGCAGGCGCGGCAACGCCCTTCGGAATTTCTCTGCCCGGTCACGGTTAAAATGGGCACGGGAATTGCGAACTGACCAGAACGACGGAGCACGAACCGGATGTCGGCAATGAGCGCAAACGAAGACGCACCCCGTCTCGTGACCGTGTGTGCGGCGAGCGGCGTCGCCGGGCCCGGGGAACCATCAGGCCCTGATGGCCCGGACGATGGCGATGACGGCGCCGGAACGGGGCTGATCACGCGGACGCGCACAAAGACGAAAAAGCCGAGCCTCTACAAGGTGCTGCTCCTTAACGATGACTACACACCCCAGGAATTTGTGGTCTACGTACTGGAACGCTTTTTCAACAAGGGCATTGAGGACGCGACCCGCATAATGCTCCACGTCCACCACAAAGGTGTCGGAATCTGCGGCGTCTATACGTTTGAGATCGCCGAAACGAAAGTCGCGCAGGTGATGGACTTTGCCCGCCAGCACCAGCACCCCCTGCAATGTACGATGGAAAAGGAATAGAGCGCACCGTGCCAGCATTTTCCGATAGCCTCGAACGCGCGCTTCACAGAGCGCTGGAGTTCGCCAACGTCCGTCGTCATGAATATGCGACGCTCGAACATCTCCTTCTCGCACTGATTGACGATAACGACGCCGCTGCTGTCATGCGCGCTTGCGGCGTGGAGCTCGATGAACTTCGCGGTCGTGTCACGGACTATGTCGATGATGAGCTCGACGGTTTGATCACGGACCCCGAACACGAAGCCCAGCCGACCGCCGGTTTCCAGCGCGTTATCCACCGCGCCGTCATTCACGTTCAGTCCTCAGGGCGCGATGAAGTCACCGGCGCCAACGTGCTGGTCGCAATTTTCGCAGAGCGTGAGAGCCACGCGGCATTTTTCCTCCAGGAACAGGACATGAGCCGCTTCGATGCGGTGCAGTATATCTCCCACGGTGTCGCCAAGCATCCCGATCAGTCCGAGCCGCGCACCGTCCGCGGTGTCGATGAGGAAGGCGGCACAGAAGGTGAGGGCAAACGCGAAGGCCAGAGCGCGCTCGATTCGTATTGTGTCGACCTCAACCAGAAGGCGAAGGACGGCA
>JBCAXC010000164.1:0-5760 GCA_038534255.1 Pseudomonadota bacterium | reverse complement strand
CGACGCTCAACATAGTGCGCCAATCGAATTATGCGGCTTGTTTTGCAGCGCTGAGTGATGGTCGTGTCGACTACGTGTTCGGAACATCCAGCGCGGCCAAGACCGCCATGACCAATCTCGGCATTGCAAATCGTTTGGTTGAACTGCCCTTTCCAATCGGCACGGCCACGCTTCATGCAATTGTTGCCAAGGGGCATCCGCAAGCCTCCCTCGTCATGTCGCGTCTGAATGCGGCTATCGAGAGTTTGCGCAACAGCGAGGCGTATCAAAAAAGGATCAACACCTATCTGAATGTTGCGCAATAGGCCGACATATCGTCTTGTCTAACCTCCGGGTATCCAATCGAATGAAAGCGCCATCTGTTTCGGCGGTCAAACAATCCCGACGCGGGCATTAGCAGTGGTCGCATGTCGAATGAGTTTTCGTGGAGCCACAAACTTGATCACTTGCCGAAATTTCAAGTCCTTAAATGTCGTTGGTGTATGAATGACTGTCCTGTCTGAAGGCGTAAAAACCGAACGCGTCAAGTTGCCGGCACTGGCACCGATTGCCGATGACGCATTGCGCGGATACGCGGACCACTTTCGCGCGTTGCGTCTCAAACAAGACTGCAAAGCATTGCTCGAAGATGCAGCTGTTACCAACAGATGGTTCCGCAAAGTTGCGCTCGATCACAAGAGTGATGACCTTCCGAATAAGGACACGACGCGCAAGGCCCTTGCCGGCCGCGTCATAAGACGCAACGTGCAGGCGATCAAACCTGCGGAACGCGTTACGCTGACGATTGCGAGTGCGTTCTCGATCGCAGTCCCCATTACTGCTGTCAAAGCGGCTGCCAGTGAGATCGAAGCGGACGGGTTTGAGGAGCACGTCAGACGTCTCATTTTTCTCGGCTTGATCGATCGACCGCTTCAGGACCGCAAGACGGGAGAAGACTACATCGTAGTGAACCCTCTCGCACGTCGCGAGTTGGCGCGGCAGCTCGACAAGCATGTGTCGATTGCAAAACCGTTCGCACTTCTCGATCCAGGGCCGCTGCCGCTCGAAACGGACGACATTGAGTGTTTTGCAAAGGCCGCTTTGCCGGTGCTGAAGAAGCACTGGTGCAACAAGAAGTTGTCGACGGGCTTGCAATCGCTCGAACTGGCAAGACTTGCCGGAGCCGCAGGCGACATCAAACTGCTGGAGGCAGCCGCAGTATCCAGCATCATCTGGATGGAAGAAAAAGTTCCAGCGTTGCTCGGAATGGCGGTTGCGGATTGGGCCCTGAAGGAAATCGAGCGCGCAGGCGACAAGCCCGGCTCCAGATTGTTGCGGGTTGCTGCTTCAGCGGCCAGCATGGCCGGTGATCGCGCGCGAGAACGCACGTGGCTTGCACGAGGCATGCGAACCAAAATCAAGGAACCAGGCGCGGACCACGCGAAACTTTGGGCTGCCTGGGCGTCACATTGCTTGCGTCACGGGCGCATCGATCGCGCCGAGCATTGGCTTGACCAGGCGCATGGCATTTTCACCAAGCTTGGTGACAAGCGCGCTGTCGCCGTCAATCGCGGGCAGATGGCCGATGTGCTTGTGGCACGAGGTATGCTGGATGAGGCGAAACGTATCCGCAGGGAAGAGCAGCTCCCAGTTTTCAAAGCTCTGGGAGATGAAAACGCAGCTGCCGTTACGCATGGCAAAATTGCTGACATTCTCGTGCATCAGGGCAATCTTGATGACGCACTGCGGATTCGCAAAGAGCAACAGCTGCCTACATTCATGGCGCAAGGCGACACACGCGCCGTCGCCGTAACGCGAGGTCAGATTGCCGACATTTTAACGCGGCGCGGTGCGTTCGACGAGGTTCTGCATATCCGCAAGCAGGAGCAGCTTCCGGTTTTTGAGGAACTTGGCGACAAGCGGGAAATTGCGATTACGCGCGGCCAGATCGCCGATATTCTGTTTCGCCAGGGACAGTACAGTGAAGCGCTGCGTATTCGTACTGAGGAACAACTTCCAGCGTTCATCGAGCTTGATGACAAACGTGCCGTTGCAATTACCCAGGGCAAGATTGCTGACATACTGGAGCGCCGCGGCGAGTTCGAAGACGCTTTGCGGCTCCGAACCCATGAGCAACTGCCCATTTTTGAGAGGCTTGGCGACAAACGTGAGGCCGCGATCACGCGCGGGCATATCGCGGATATCATGCGGCGGCGTGGCGATCTGAATGAGGTTTTGCGAATACTGACCGACGAACAGCTTCCTATCTTCACTGAACTCGGTGACAGGCGACAGATTGCGATCACCCATGGCCAGATCGCAGACGTTTTCCGATCCCGCAACGATTTCGACGAAGCGCTACGGATTCATGTTGAGACGCAGCTCCCAATATTCATTGAGATTGGAGACAGACACGCCGTCGCGATGACGAAGGGGAAAATTGCAAGCATTCACCAGGACCGCGGCGATCTTGATGAAGCGTTGCGTATCCGTATCGAAGAACAGCTTCCCGCATTTTCCGAACTCGGCGACCAGCGTGCCGTGGCGGCGACCTGGGGGCAGATTGCCGACATCTATGTGCGCGCTGGCGATCTGGATGAAGCGCTGCGCATTCGCCGGGAGAAACAGGTTCCCGCGTTTGACAAAGACACGGACAAACGACCCATCGCAGTCGCCTTGGGTAAAATCGCCGACGCTATCGAGTCGCGCGGCGATCTCGACGAGGCGCTTCGCATTCACCGCGACGAGAGGTTGCCGGTTTATGATGCACTGAACGACAAGCACGGTCTTATGCATGTCTACTGGCGTATCGCCCGGATCCTGAGGGTCAAAAGCGTTGTAAGAGAAGCTCCGATGGAGGCGAGGCTTGAGCCTTTAATCTCTGCATACAAGCTCGCGGGTGAGCTCAAAAGGGTTCTGGCGCTCGGCGTAACCGCGCTGGAGCTGGGAGACTTGCTCATATCGTTGGACGCGAAAAACGAGGCGGAAATCGTGCTCAGAACCGCTGCCGCCTCGTGCGCGGAGCATGGGTTGCACGACAAGAAGCACCAACTCGAGGCCAGACTCACGCAGTTGCGGACGACCACTGGCTGACCCGGCATTCGGACAGCATTCGGGGAACGTGAGTCACACTCCGTGCAGCCACAGTCTCAGGAACCAAACCCGCTGTGTGGCGGCTCCAAGCCGCCGAAACTGTGAGCCAAGGTCACTTGCCATGCCAACGACAAAACGCTGGCGAGTGCGCGAGATCAAAGAATTGAAGTCCGGGTTCGGTTCGAGCGGCAAAACTCTGGACGTTTGCACGGGCACTCCCCGATCGTAAAAATTCTCGCCCAGCCCGCGACAATTGCCTCCGTACCAGGCGGCGCGCTGTTGCCGCACTCCCCTGCCAAAACCTCTTGACGCCATCGGCGCGATGCAGTCAGCGTGGCGGAATGACTGATGGCGTCCAATCATTCAGCGTGCGCGGCATCGCGCTTTGGCGTCGGCTGACAGGGTGTGACCTAGTGGTGAGGTGGGGGCACATGCCTCTTCGCCCCGCAGCTGGTTCCGGATGCCTTGCATGTCTGACGCGCACTTTCGCCTCGCCACCGATGTGGGTGGCACGTTTACCGATACGGTTCTGACGGATCGCGCGGGCGCGATCCTCGCGACAAACAAGACGCTGACGACCCATGGCAATCCGGGTGACGGCGCGCTTAGCGGTGCATTGCAAGCGCTCGACAGCGTGGGCGGGACGCTGGGCGAGGTCGCGGGGTTTATTCACGGCACGACGCTCGCGACGAATGCGCTGCTTGAGCGGCGTGGCGCGCGGGTCGCGACGATCACGACGCAGGGGTTTCGGGACATTCTCGAGATCGCCTACGAGCGGCGCTACAGCCAGTACGACATCAATCTGACGAAGCCAGACTTTCTGGTGCGGCGCGACAACGCGCTGACAGTGCCCGAGCGGATGTCGGTTGCGGGTGAGGTTCTGATCCCGCTGGATGAGACGTGCATTTCCGGCCTGTTGCCCGCACTTGAGGAGATCGATGCTGTCGCGATTTGTCTCCTCCACTCCTACGCGAACGATGCGCACGAACGGCAGTTGCGGGAGCTGTTGCTGGACGTCCGACCGGAGCTGGTGATCGCACTCAGCTCGCGAGTCAGCCCGGAAGCACGCGAGTTCGACCGGCTGTGTACGACGGTCGCGAACGCCTACATTCAGCCGCTGCTGTCCGGATACCTGGTGCAGTTCGAGGCGGCGTTTCGCGCGGCGGGGCTCGCTTGCCCGATCCTGATGATGACGGCTGGCGGGGGGATGACCACGCTCGAGACGGCGGCGCGGTTTCCGATCCGGCTGGTTGAGTCCGGTCCGGCGGGGGGCGCGATCCTCGCGGCCCGGATTGCACGGGATGCCGGGCTCGGGGAGGTTTTATCGTTCGATATGGGCGGGACGACCGCGAAACTCTGCCTGATCGACGATGCCACGCCGCAGATGTCGCGGCAGTTCGAGATCGGCCGCGCGGCCCGGTTCATCAAGGGCTCTGGTATGCCGGTGCGGATCCCTGTGATCGAGATGATCGAGATCGGGGCCGGGGGTGGGTCGATTGCGGCAGTAGACCGGCTTGGGCGGTTGACGGTCGGACCGCAGAGCGCTGGATCAGAGCCTGGGCCGGTCGCCTTCGGGCGTGGCGGAGTTGATGCAACTGTTACGGATGCGGATGTGACGCTTGGGTACATCCGGGCCGAGACGTTTGCGGAGGGGCAGTTTCAGATCGATGTGGCAACGGCGGGTGAAACACTGGAGCGTGAGATTGGCGGGCCGTTGTCGCTCGACCGCAATGCGGCCGCCGATGGGGTGAGCCGGATCGTTGATGAGGCGATGGCGAGTGCGGCCCGCGCGCATGCGGTTGAAAGCGGGACAGATCTCGGGACGCGCACCATGATCGCGTTTGGAGGGAATGGCCCGCTGCATGCCTGTCGCGTTGCGCGGAGCGCCGGGATCTCGCGGGTGCTTGTGCCGCCATCGCCTGGGGTCGGGTCAGCTGTTGGTTTCCTCTACGCGCCTGTTGCGTTCGAGATCGTGCGTAGCCGCTACACGCTGCTCGCAACCGCTGACGTTGCGGCCATCACGGCAATGCTGGACGAGATGGTTGCGGAGGCGCGGGCTGTTGTGGCTCAGGGGGCGGGTGAGGCGGGCGCCCGTACGACGCGCAGCGCCTATATGCGTTACAAGGGGCAAGGCCATGAGATTGAAATTTCTCTCCCTGATCGGGCGCTTGTTGCGGAAGACGTCCAGCCGCTGACCGAAGCCTTCGAGATCGCCTACGCGCGGCAATTCTCCCGCCCCGTCCCCGGTATGCAGATCGAGGTCCTGAACTGGGC
This sequence comes from Pseudomonadota bacterium, assembly GCA_038534255.1. Lineage (GTDB taxonomy): Bacteria > Pseudomonadota > Alphaproteobacteria > Rhizobiales > CALHAX01 > CALHAX01. The sequence goes on along the minus strand of JBCAXC010000164.1, from coordinate 414 downwards.
GGTGCGCCATGCGACGGTCGATACGCCGGCTGCGCAACCGGGCGCGGCATCAGAACCACGCGACTTCAAGACAACGGAAACCCGCCCGATCCTCTGCGATGTGACGGGCGCAATGGTTGATGCGCGCTTTGTCCATCGTGAAAGTCTGGCGCCGGGTGACATGCTGTCCGGTCCGGCACTCGTGGTGGAGCCGCAAACGACAACACTCGTCGGCGCGGATTTCGACCTGCAGGTTGACGGTGCGCGCAATCTGCTTCTGACACGGAGGGACATGCGATGACCGAGCCATCCAAGGCGCATCTGCAAGTCATGTGGAACCGCTTGCTGGCGCTTGTCGAAGAACAGGGGCAGACGCTGATCCGAGCTGCTTTTTCTCCCATCGTCCGCGAGTGTGGCGACATCTCGGCGGGTGTC
>JBCAXC010000163.1:0-5776 GCA_038534255.1 Pseudomonadota bacterium | reverse complement strand
GTCGGTGGCGAACTTCCCGGCTTCCTCAATAATCGCTCGGGCCAGATCGAGGTCGATGTCGCCAAGGATGCCGTCTTCGGCACGGCTTGAGAACTCGCCGGCTGCGTCGAGCGCGCGCATGATGTCATCGATCGGTGCGATATATGTCATCGGGTTTCCTCTCCGCGCTACGTGTGTCTTGGCGCGCTTGACGTTAAGGTCAAATCGAAATGTACGGTGATTGGCGCGTGAGCGGAAGTGGCCGTCGCAGAGGCAGAGGCGCACAGGCATGTCTGTGAATACGATGACATCGCCGCATCGCACGTCGGTCGGCGCGGCGGCCGAGGCGTTGCAACGCGGCGCACTCGTGGCGTTCGCGACGGAGACGGTCTACGGGCTCGGCGCCAATGCGCGGGACGGGCAGGCGGTTGCGCGCATTTTCGAGGCGAAGGGACGCCCGCATTTCAACCCATTGATTGTCCACGTTTTGGATGTTGATGCGGTGGAGGCGCTGGTTGTTCTCGACGATGTCGGGCGTGCGCTTGCAGCGGCTTTTTGGCCCGGACCGCTGACGCTTGTTGCGCAGGCGCGACCGGGCAACGGCATCGCGACGCTCGTGACGGCAGGGTTGGACACGCTTGCGGTGCGTGTGCCGCGGCACCCTGTTGCGCGCGATCTGTTGGCCAAGGCGAACCTGCCCATTGCTGCGCCAAGTGCGAACCGGTCTGGCCGCGTTAGCCCGACGCGGGCGTTGCATGTGCGCGCGGAGTTCGGGGATGCGCTTGCGCATGTCTTGGATGGTGGGTCGAGCGATGAGGGGCTTGAGTCGACGATTGTGGACGTTTCGGGTGGGCATGCACGCGTCTTGCGACCGGGTTCGATTACCGTGGAGATGATTGCTGAGATCGTCGGCGGTGTCGTCGCGGATTTGCACGAGGTGGGTGCCGAAGCGGTGCTGAAGCCGACCGCTCCAGGCCAACTCGCCAGCCATTACGCTCCAAATGCATGTGTGCGTCTTAACGCTTTGGCACCGCGACCGGGCGAAGGGTTTTTGGGTTTTGGGCCCGGCATGCCGTCATGTGGAGACGGCGTGGTGGCATGTCAGGCTATCAATTTGAGCGTGACGGGCGACTTGCAGGAAGCGGCGGCGAACCTTTTTGACGCGCTGCGCACCCTCGATGACATGGCGATTGCCGCGATTGCCGTGATGCCGATCCCTGATGTCGGGCTCGGGCGTGCCATCAACGACCGGCTCGCGCGCGCAGCGGCGCCACGGAACTGACCACGGATGCCGCCCATGACCGAACATCTGCGCCAGGGTTTCGGCGACCACGCCCCGGACGTCGCGGATGTTCGTGCGCGATGTGCAGCGGTTGTTGGCGACCGGCATGTATTGAGTGCGTCGGGTGACATTGCAGGCCATCTCGTTGAGCGGCGCGGACTTTACCAGGGGCAGACGGCGTGCGTGGTGCGTCCCGGCTCTACAGATGAGGTGGCTGCAATCCTCGCGGTTGCCAACGAGATGTGCGTGCCTGTCGTGCCGCAGGGAGGAAATACCGGGCTTGTCGGCGGGCAGATCCCGTTCGAAACGGGGCGAGAAATCCTGCTGTCGCTGTCCCGTCTTGACCGGATACGCGCCGTCGACCCGATGGGAGAAACGCTGATCGCCGAGGCTGGCGTCACGCTGCAGCGGGTTCAGGATGCGGCGGATGAGGTCGATCGGCTTTTTCCTCTGTCACTGGCTTCGGAGGGCACGTGTCAGATCGGTGGTAACCTCGCGACCAACGCCGGTGGAATGCAGGTGCTGGCGTATGGCACTGCGCGCGATCTAACGCTCGGGCTTGAAGTGGTGCTGGCGGACGGCCGGGTCTGGGATGGGCTGCGGACGTTGCGCAAGGACAACACCGGATATGATCTGCGGCATCTGTTTGTCGGATCGGAGGGCACACTCGGGATCATCACGGCTGCTGCGCTGAAACTGGTGCCAAAGCCAGCCGAGCGTGCCAGCGCGTTTGCCGGGCTGCGCACGCTTGATGACGTGGCGGCGCTTTACTCCATAGCACGCGGTGTGGCGGGCGGTGCGATCACAAGGTTTGAGTTGTTGCCGCGCATCGGGCTGGATCTCGTTCTCAAGCATGCGGGGGGCACGCGCGATCCTCTGGCGGAGCCGCACCCGTGGTATGCGCTGATCGAGATTTCAGGCGCGAGCAGCGACGGCGCGGCGGAGCGTCAGCTTATGGCGCTGCTGGAAGCCGGGGCGACGAGCGGACATGTGGTTGATGCTGCGGTAGCGACATCCGGCGTGCAGGCCGACGCGTTCTGGACGATCCGTGAGCGGCTGTCGGATGTGCAGGGGCGCGAAGGCGGCAGCATCAAGAACGATGTTGCGGTTCCGGTCGGCGATGTACCCGCGTTCATTGCAGCGGCAGATGCCGCTGTGGCGAAGGCTATGCCAGGCGCGCGGCCCGTTCCGTTTGGCCACTTCGGAGACGGCAATATCCACTACAACATCCTCCAGCCGAGCGGGATGGAAAAGGCCGACTTCATTGCGGAATGGAACTTTATGTGCGGGGTCGTGAACGAGGTGGTGCTGGGGTTTGGCGGCACGATCAGCGCGGAGCATGGCATCGGGCGAATGAAGCAACATCTGATGGCGGAGATCAAATCGCAGGTAGAGCTTGATTTGATGCACGGGATCAAGAACGCCTTGGATCCGAACGGCATTCTCAATCCGGGCAAGGTGCTGTGATGGCGAGGACTGAGGCACGCGTTGCAAGCGCTGACGATCGGGACGCGGTCATTGCGCTCTGGAAAGCGTGCGGGTTGACGCGGGCCTGGAATGATCCGGTTCGCGATTTTGATACAGCGCGTGCCAGCAACGCGTCCGACGTGTTTGTGATCGAGGCGGACAACGTCATCATCGCCAGCGTCATGGTTGGTCACGATGGGCATCGCGGTGCAGTCTACTATCTCGCCGTCGCGCCATCGCATCAGCGCCAGGGGGTTGGACGCGCGCTGATGCAGCACGCCGAGGACTGGTGTGTCGCGCGCGGGATGTGGAAGCTCAACCTGATGGTGCGGGATGACAATCAGGATGCGCTCGGGTTCTACGCCGCCCTCGGCTATGCCCACGGCCACACGACGCAGCTTGCCCGTTGGATTGACCCGGAGCAGCCGGAGCCAAAGCGCCCCTGATCCACTTACCTTCGGCGCGGGTCAGAACAGCGATCCCTGTCGGTCGGGCGTGCGCTGTTCGCTGTCTGCGTTGTTCGTCTTCGCATGGGAGAGCGACCACGTGACCGGGCTCACCTCCAGCAGATCATTTGGCGCTGGTCGCAGCAGGTTTGCGATCGCCTCCTGCTCGGTTGATGGCGTGGTCAACCACGTCTCGAAATCCTGCTCTGCAACGATCACGGGCATGCGCGTGTGGATCGGGGCCATCGTTGCGTTCGGGCCGGTGGTCAGGATCGCCATCGAGTCCATTTCGCTGCCATCGGCGCCGAGCCAGCTTTCCCACACGCCGGCGTAGGCCATCAGTTGCCCGTCTCGCCGGTGAATAAAATGCGGTGTCTTGCTGCCGCGCTCGCCGGTCCACTCGTAGAACCCATCGCTCGGCACGAGACAGCGTCGATACTTGATCGCGCCGCGGAACGACGGTTTCTCGAACACGGTTTCGCTGCGGGCATTAATCAGGGTCGTGAATTCTCTCGGGTCCTTCACCCAAGACGGGATCAGGCCCCAGCGGACCAGCTGAAACGTGCGCGCGCCAGCGTGATCGAGGCGAATGATCGGTACAGGTTGCGTCGGCGCGATGTTGGCGCGCGGAGGAAAATTCGGTTGTTCGGCATAGCGAAAGAGGGCGCGGGTTGCCTCAGGGGGCGAGGTGTGGCTGTAGCGGGAACACATGATGGAGTTGGCTTTGACGCCTCGTTGGACCGGTCGCTTCGTTACCGTGATGCACGTGGCACACCCGACAGATAAGGCTGCTTGGCGATGAGCACAAATGAGACGTCTGCGCCGCCGATGCCACGCCCAGGCGTCAGTGTCATGGTGTTCAAGGGCGATCAGGTGTTGCTCGGCCAGCGAGGCAAGCCGCCGCGCGCGGGGCTGTGGAGTTTGCCGGGCGGTCGTATCGAGCCAGGTGAGACGGTCGTGGACGGTGGCGCGCGCGAGTTGTTTGAGGAGACCGGTGTGCGGGCGCGGATCAAGGGCGTCGTCGCGGTTCGAGACAGCATCGAGCGCACGGCAAGCGGTGATGTGGCCTGGCACTATGTGCTGAGCATCCTCGTGGCGGAGTGGGACGCGGGGCATGCGATCGCAGCAAGCGACTGCGTTGCCGTACGCTGGTCGACAGTTGCCGAGCTAGATGGACTTGCGATGACCGAAGGGACAGCGGCGCTCATTCGTGATGTTGCCGCTTTGCGTCGCGATCCCGGCTCAGTTGCGTGGTACAGGCCCGTGTTATGAGCAGGACAGTGTCACATCATCGATCAGACGGCGCAGACGTCAGGCTTCGACGTCTTTGCCTCGTCGTGCTCGTTGGAATCTTTGCGTATGCGCCGCCAGGCGGAGGCGGGATGCCGGTTGCGTCGGCGCAGGAAAAGTCCCGCCCCTATGATCGCGATCTCTTTCGGCTGTCCGAGTTGCTCGGCGCGATCCACTATTTGCGTGAGCTTTGTGCTTCCGGTGATGGCACGCGATGGCGGGACCAGATGGAAGCGTTGATCGAGGCGGAGGGCACAAGCGCGCTGCGCAAGGTCACGCTCACGAAGCGCTTCAACAAGGGGTATCGCAGCTTTCAGCGGACCTATCGCAGTTGCACGCAAACGGCTGAGACGGCAATTGCGCGATTTGTCGGTGAGGGTGCCGAAATCGCAGCACGTTTGATCAAGGATGAAGATGACACGCCGAGCGGCGGTGGCACATCGCGGAACGACGGGTAGTCCGGTTGTCGTGCGGTCTGCCGTTTACCTTTTCAGCAGCCCCGCGCCGAACGGCCCACGCCCCATGCTAGTGCAACCAGACTGCGCCATGGCTTGATCGGCGCACCACATCGTCTCTGGGGATGCCGGATGGAAGCCGTCGCCTCGCTCTGTGAGCACAAAAACGAAAGCGTTGCGCTGCGCTACATTCTCGATGCGTGGGAAGAGGCGCTGGACGACGGCATCTCCTCGGACCAACTCGCCAACGCGGCCCTGTTCGCGGCGCTGACTGATCTTGTCTCGTCGTACGGGGAAGAAGCGGTGCGGACGCTGATCAGTGGGCTGACCGATCGCCTCGACACGGGTGAGTTTTCGCTGGATCGCACGCTGCAGTAGGCACGCCGGCTCAGTCAGATCGGCTTTAAAGCGTCGCGACCACTGCGTGCAGGCGCTCGGGGTCGAGGCTCCATCCACCTCGCGCAAGCAACGCCACTCCGAACACCATCAACGCGATCCCGGCATAGCGATTGACGGTCCCCATCCGGCTGCCGGGGACGCGATGGCTCAGGCGGGACACGGTGTGGGAGAGGCCAAGCCACCATGCGAGGTTGCCGGCCATGATGGCGAGCACGATCGTTGCGACGTCGAAGTGGGCCTGGAAAGCGCCGAACACCGAGGCGAGCCCGCCCAACAGTGCGAGTGCGAAAAGCATCGCGGCCGGGTTCATCACGGTCATCAGAAATGACTTCGGGATGATGTGGAGCTGGGACGCGAAGGTGGCGGTCCGTACTGCTGACGCGTCGGCGGCTGCATTCTCGTCCTCTTCGGCCTCGGGCTTTCACGACACCAGCGCAAGCGCGTGCAAACGCCGAACG
>JBCAXC010000162.1:0-5785 GCA_038534255.1 Pseudomonadota bacterium | reverse complement strand
TTTTCCAGCGTCGGATCGAGGCGCTGCCGAGTGATGCCGATCCTGCGCTCCGCACAGAATATGAAGGCCGCATCACTCGGCAGCGCCTCGATCCGACGCTGGAAAACGCGAATACCACGCACTTCCCGTCGCGCTTGATCGCGAAACCGCCGCGCCTTGTCGCGCAACTCGTCTTTCACACGTGCGAGAATGGAGGAAAAACTGTTCGACTCCACAATGATGCGCACATTGCCTTGGGTGCCCAAGGGCGTCGCCACACCGCTGACATCGCGCGACGCCAGCACGCCCTCATACCCTTTCATGTAGAGATCGACGTCATCTGATGCGAGCAATCGCACAGTCTGAGTTGTTCCGATGATCGACGGATCACGCATCGCGTTTTCACGCAGCGAAAGCTCCGCCCCGTTGCTCACCAGCTTGTAGAGTTTTAGCTTGTCCCGGCGCTTCGTAATGTACGGGAACGCTTCGCGCAGCGACGCCTTGATCGCACCGGAAAAATTCCCCGCCCGGATGTCCTTGGGATCACGATTGCCTTTCGGGTCAATTTGCTCCGCTGTCAATTTAACCGGCAGGGTGATGTAGGTCTCGTGAAATGCGCCGAGCGACTTCCCGACCACTGTCGATAGCAGCCAGAACAACGCCGTTGCCGCCAGCAAGATGGCGAAAATACCGAGGAGCTTGAAACGCGTCTCGAAGGCATAGCGTTTCTGCAACCGGCGTTTCGCATCGTCCGTTTTGTGGACACTGAAGCCCCCCGGCGTATTCGTCGGCGTCGGCTCGGGTGTCTGGTGCATGTTCATTGCTCAGCCCGCCCTATTCGTACTGCAGCCGGTACTTCTGAACGACGCGCAGCGCGAACATGTTCAGAACCAGCGTAATGCAGAGCAGCGTGAACCCGAGCGCAAAAGCGGGCCCCGCGGCCGTCTCCGCTTCAGCATCGCCCGTAATGAGCGCAACGATCTGCACGGTCACGGTCGTCACGGCTTCCAGTGGGTTCCATGTCAGATTGGCCCCCTGACCAGCGGCCATCACCACGATCATCGTCTCACCAACGGCACGCGAGACCCCGAGAAGAACGGCTGACACGATGCCCGGCAGCGCTGCAGGCAAAACGACCTTGGTGATGGTCTCCGCTTTCGTCGCGCCAATCCCGTAGGAGCCGTCGCGCAACGACTGAGGCACCGCGTTGATCACGTCATCCGACAGCGAGGAGATAAACGGGATGATCATGATGCCCATGACGACACCGGCCGCAAGTGCACTCTCCGACGCAACGGAAAGCCCCATCGCCTCACCAGTTCGCCGGATAACGGGCGCCACGGTAATCGCGGCGAAAAACCCGTAAACCACCGTCGGGATGCCGGCGAGGATTTCGAGCAGCGGCTTCGCGATACTCCGCACCCGCTTGCTCGCGTAATCGGAAAGATAAATCGCCGCCATCAAGCCGATCGGCACCGCAACCAGCATTGCGATGATCGTGATCATGAACGTGCCAGCAAACAGCGGAATCGCCCCCACCGTGCTCGGATTGATCTGCCCCTCGAACACGCCCGAAAGCGGCGACCAGTGCGTGCCGAACAAGAACTTGTAAATCGGAACACCGCTGAAGAATTTCAGCGTCTCGCCGATGAGGGAAAACAGAATACCGATCGTGGTCAGGATCGCGATCCCGGCGGAGACAAACAGCGTGCCCCTGACAATCCCTTCTGAGGCATTCCGCGCACGATGCTGTGGCGTCACGCGCCGATAGCTGATCAGGAGCGCGATGGCGCAAAGCAAGACGGAAAGACCGGCAACGCCCCATTCGCGCGTCCGTTTATAGCCGACATAGGTCTCAGCCAGCGCATCACGTGCCACCCGGTATTCATCATCCAATGGCCGAGAGACGATACTGCCGTCGCCCTTCGCCTTGGCATCGCTAATCAGCCGATCCTGCTTGAGGACTGTGTATGTCTGCGCCACGTCCGGCAGCGCGCCGCGCAACTGACTGTCGAGAACGACGCGTGTGCCGATCGTCGCGACAATCAGGATGCCGAGCCCGACAAGCCCCGTGACCAACGCCGCATGGAGCCCATGATAGGCAGGACGTGAGTGCAGTGCCGAACCAGATCGAGCGCCGAGTGCTTCCGCCTGCTTGCGCGAAGAGGCATACGCCACAAGCGTGAGGATGATAATCGCGAGGGCGGCAAGAGAGATCATGTCCATCACCCCAAACGCTGGATTAAAAATCCCGCATCACACATCAAGATAAAAAGAAGAGATTTGCGATCATATACCCCGGGCCACAAGGGCCCGGGGTAGTGCCGCGCCAAACAGCGCGCAGCCGTTACTTCAGCTTTTCAGAGCCGTCCATCGTCGCAAGCGATGTCGCCTTGGCAACAGTCGTCTCACGCTCACCTTTCGGCAGCGGGATCAGACCTTTTTCGACGAGATAGCCTTCTTCGCCAAACGTGCCGTTCGCAACCCATTCCTGCGTGTATTCCTGGAGACCGGGAATGACGCCGATGTGCGCTTTCTTGACGTACATCCAGAGCGAACGGGAAACCGGATAGTCACCGGACGAGATCGCTTCGAATTCCGGAGCGACACCGTCGATCGTGGCACCCTTCACCTTGTCCGCGTTCTGCTCAAGGAACGAGTAGCCGAACACACCGACAGCTTTCGGGTTTGCTTCCAGTTTGGATACGATCAGGTTGTCGTTCTCGCCAGCTTCAACATAGGCGCCGTCTTCGCGAATGTGACGGCAGATCTGACGATAGCGCTTCTTGTCAGCCTTCTTCATGGCTTTGAGGAAACCGAAGCTCTTGCAGCCACCCTCGATCGCGAGCTCTTCGAACGCATCGCGCGTACCGGACGTCGGCGGCGGGCCGAGCACTTCGATTTTCATGTTCGGCAGCGACGGATCAACGTCGGCCCATGTCTGATACGGGTTCGCAACGACCTTCTCGCCACCAGCCGGATCCGGCACTTCCTTGGCAAGCGCAAGATAGACCTGCTTGCGTGTCAGAGCCATCGCCGGGCCGGACTGGGCGTTCGCGATTGCGATACCATCAAAGCCGAGCTTGAACTCGACGATGTCTTTCACGCCGCCGTCCTGGCAGAGCTTGTATTCCTTCGCTTTCATGCGGCGCGACGCGTTGGTCACGTCTGGCGTCTCGGCGCCAACGCCTTTGCAGAAGAGCTTCAGCCCGCCACCCGAGCCAGTCGACTCGACTTTCGGCGCCTTGAATTCCGTCTTGTTGCCGAACTGCTCGGCCACGGCAGTCGCAAACGGGAACACCGTCGACGAACCGACAATGTTAATCTGATCCCGCGCCTGCGCCACACCAGCGGTCGCAAGGACCAGGCTGCCTGCAGCGACGCTCGCCACCGTCAGCGTTTTCACGAATGTCATACTGATTGCCCTCCTGAGGCACCTTTGCGTTGCATCGACCTCGTCGATGCGGCGGGTCGTAGGCACCCTTCATTGAAGGCGTATGACGCTTTTGTAACAGTTATGTAACGGCCCACCGCGGTGCGACGCACAGCTCAAATGCTGCGTGGAAGATCGACGCTGAACGTGCTGCCGACACCGTCTGTGCTCTCGATCCGCAGGCGTCCGCGATGGCGGCTGACGATGTGCTTCACGATCGCCAGCCCGAGGCCTGTCCCGCCTTTCTGACGGGAGCGCCCCGCATCGACGCGGTAAAAACGCTCCGTCAGTCGCGGCAGATGCTCGCTCGCAATACCCTCTCCTTCGTCCCGCACGGAAACGGTGAACACCGCGCCGACGATCCCCGGCGCGGAAGGCGCTTCTGAAATCGTCACCGTCACCGGCTCTCCGTGAGGAGAATATTTGACGGCATTGTCGACCAGGTTGCGGAACACCTGAACGAGCTGGTCGTGGGTTCCCGGAACCATTGCGGCTCGCATCCCCTCAGGAACAAAGAGCCGCACATCACGCCCGTCCTTTTGCGTCTGGATCGTGTCGATCACCTCGTTCAGCACCGCCCGTAGATCAACTGCCCCGTCCGGCCGGACCCGCGCATTCGCCTCGAGCTTCGCCAGCGACAACAGATCATCGATCAGCCGGTCCATCCGGTGCGCCTCGCGCGCCATGATGGAGAGAAACCGGTCCCGCGCATCGGCATCGTCCCGCGCACCGGTCTGCAGCGTCTCGATGAAGCTGGTCAGCGCGGTCAGGGGCGAGCGCAATTCGTGACTGACGTTCGCGACGAAGTCAGAGCGAATACTCTCCGCTTCGATCACCGGAGAAATATCCTGCAGACTGACGACTGCCACGACTTCATCGCTCGCGCCAAAACCATCATCCCGAAATGAATATTCTGCAGCCCGTTCCTCATCACGATCACAGCGCATGATCTGCACGCGATACGTCGCCCGCACCGGCAACCGCAGAACGAGTTGCGCCTCCGCCTGCGCCGCGCCCGAAAGCACCCGGTCAACGGCGCTCAGCACCTCCGGTTCACGAATGGCACGCACGAGATTGGCACCGGTGATCGGCCCGTCAAACAGCGCATCCGCCGCCATGTTCGCCGACACCACCCGACGCACACGGTCCAGAAGCAAAACCGGCTCAGGCAACGCATCAATGATCGAGCGCATCGCAGAACATCCGGTCGGTCGATACCCATTCAGTGCAACAAGCCTCTAGACGAGCACCCCGAGCCCAGCAAGCCGTGCCCAGCGACCGGCCAACTGTGCTAGACGTGCCTGTCCCAACTCAGCACCTGACAATTGTTGCGCAAAGTGTCCGACACACCTCCGCCCGAAGACACGACACCACCCGGCTACTGGCTGGTCCACGTGACGGTGACTGATGCGGCAGCGTTCTTCGCCTACATGCGCGCCGTCCGCCCGATCTTTGCCCGCCATGAAGCGACCTATCTCGCGCGCGGCGGCGCAGTCGAGCAACGGGAAGGGGACAGCGTCGGCGAGACCACCGTGGTCGTCCGTTTCCCAAGCTATGCCGCAGCACGCGCCTGTTATGACAGCGACGACTATGGTGCGGCCATCGCGCTCCGCGAAGGATGCGCAACGTTCAATCTGAGCATCGTCGAAGGCATCAGCTGAATGAACGATCGCGGCACTTACGTGAAGGGTCTCGCCTTGACCTTCGGCGGCGTCGCGTTGATGTCGCCGGACGCGCTGCTGATCCGTTTGATCGACGTTGACGCCTGGGCCCTGTTGATCTGGCGTGGCGGGTTGATGGCCCTCGCCATGCTCATCATCCTAGCTCTCACGTTCCGCGGAGACATCTGGCGCGGCTTCCGTGGGTTCGGCATTGGCGGGCTCATCGCTGCGCTTGCCCTCTGCTTCGGGAACATCGGCTTCGTCACCGCGATGACGGAAGAAAAAGCCGCACTCGTCCTCGTCGTATTCGCCACCGTTCCGCTCTTCGGCGCGTTGATTGGATGGGGCGGCTACGGAGAAAAGGTTCCATTGCGAACGTGGGTCGCGATCCCCTGCGCCATGGGCGGCCTCGCCATCGCCGCGCAGGCGCCGCTGCAGTCCGGCGCCACCTTCGCGCTCGGCATGGCGCTGTGCGGCACGCTGATGCTTGCGACGTTTCTCACAATCCTCCGCCACGAACCGGGCGTGAACAATTACGCCGCGACAGCGCTTGGCTCAGCTTTCGCCGCAGCGATCGCCCTTGGCTTTGGAGACGTGACGGAAATCGCCGCCGCACCTGACAAACTTGCACTCACCATTCTGCTCTGTTTCGTCGTGTTGCCCGCCGCCATGGCACTGTTCTCCACCGGCCCGCGATACATATCGAGCGCAG
>JBCAXC010000161.1:0-5803 GCA_038534255.1 Pseudomonadota bacterium | reverse complement strand
CCGAGACCAGCGGCGTGGTCTCGGGCGGGGCAATGACCTGTGACTCGAGTGATGGAGCCTCGCTCGCCGCCGTCGCCGCTTCGTGCGCCGCTTTTACGTCGGATATCTCGCTGTCTGAGGCCGGGAGCGGTGTGACGACGATGGCCTCGTCCACGAACTCAACGCGGACCGGTCGACCTTCTGCCGAAAGCGACGCGGTTGGCGCCGCCTCGGCGCCCGCGTCGAGTGGCTCACCGTCGAACGTGACGGGGCTGGCGAGGGCATCACTCAGGGACATCAACTGGCCGTCAGCCAGCGCGGCTTGCGTCTCAGGAGCCTCGGTTATGTCGGTTGTGGTTGCGTCATGATCGTGGTCATCACGCTCGCGATCTTCTTGCCAGAGGGCCACGTCTGCATTGTCGTCCATGCTGTCTGCCGGCTCCTCGACGGCGGCGACGGCGGCGGCTTCGACAGGCGCAAATGCGGAGACAAATGCCGCGAGTTCCGGACGGAGCGGGACGGAGGGTGACGGCAGAGACTCGTCAGCCGCCTCGGGCTCGGGCGCATCCGGCGTCGCCGTGACCCTCTCCATGGCGGTATCGGATGCGCTGGCTTCCGGCTCTACGGTGACAGAAGCTGCGTCCGCCGGTGTCTCGGTTTCCACTGACGGGCTGGACAGTAAAGGTGAAGAGATGTCGGAATCCATTGCCGGGGGTGCGATCTCCGGGGCCGGGATGATTGGCACGACGGGGCGAGAGATATTTTCCGCAGCGCGCGTTGGTGCCTGCAACGCGGTGGAAATGCGTGCGTCGAGACCACCTGTCGGTGCCGCACCGGCAATGACGACAGCCACATCACGGAACAACGGCGCTTCAACCGGGGCGGCAGCGGCATGGGTGCGCATCGGCTCTGCCGTTTCGGCGACGGCTTGCTGTTCGTGCTGGACGTTGGCTTCACTCCGCGCAGATGCGTCGCTTGTGTTCGAGAGCTGCTCAGCCTCGTCACTGGCAAGCAATGGCGTTTCAGCGGACGGGGAATAATCCATTGTCGGGGCCTCGATTGTCGCGCTCTGGCACGCGTCAGGTGTCGTGGATGGTGGTGCTTCGGCGACCATCTCCAGAGTGGTGAGTTGATCAGCCAGTGCGGCCACGGCGGCATCGCAAGCGGCCTCTGCCGTCACATCTGCGTCCTCTTCGGCGAGATGCGTAGGGTGATCGTGCTGAGGGGCGTTGTCTATCACTGCCACATCTTCGCCGACGTCATCGATCGCTTCGGCGTCAGCCTCAGCAGGCAGCGGAGCATGCTCCACGGTTTGAGCGAATGCTTCGCTCGTCATGGAGTTGTCGGAGACGCCATCATCCGCAACAATGTCCGTTTCGGCCACGACCTCTTCCTGTGACTGCGGTCGGGCGACGGCTTCTGCGCGACGGCGGGCGGGTGGCTTCACGCGTCGCAGCGTTCCCTTTGACTTCGGGACAGATGAGCCGACGATCTGCGTGCGGGTTGCTTTCGTGATCTTCGGGCTGTCGAGGAAGATGACCCCGACTTCGCTGGCCTTGCGCCAGACGACCTCCACGTCGACCTCAAAACCATCCAGCTCGATGATCAGTTCGAACGTGTCAGGGACCGAGAGATGGTCTTTCACCTGCAGGCGTGCGCCCGTCTCGGACATGTCGCGTACGACGCATGGAAGTGACGCGCAACGCGCGGCGAACGAGATTTTCGCACCTTTCAGAACGCGTTTGCGCTCCGCCCCTCGGTCCTCTTTTGGCGTTGACAATGCCATTTACGCCCCCTTGCCCCAAAGGGCTTCGCCAACGCGACCGTTGACGGATTTTTATCCATCCGCGCAACGAGGTATCAGCAATGCCTTACCAGAGCGTTTCCGTCACGGATGGTGATGGAGGTAAATTCTCGGGAAAGAAATGGCGAAACACCGCTGTCTAGACGAGGAAAAGGACGACGCCGAGAATGATTAGCGCCATCCCGGCGAGCTCCCAGGCGTTGGAGCGTTCACGGAAGTAAATCCCCGAAATCAACAGCGCAAATATCGCCTCGACCTGCCCTACGACCTTTACGAGCGCAGCGTTCTGCATGGTCATGGCGGTGAACCAGCCGATGGAGCCGAGCGCGCTGGTGATGCCGACGAACAGCGATGGGCGCAAATGCGCACGCAGCGACATCAACTCGTGGCGGTCGTTCAACAGCAGCCAGATACCGAGGCCGAAAACCTGAATGGCGATTACCGCGTTCACCGTCCAAGCCGCGGCCCGCACGAACGGGATACCCAGCGAGAGCCCGGCCTCGCGGAGAAAAAGGTAGGAGAAGGTGAAACACAGCCCGGTGGCGAGACCGATCTGAACGGGACGTGACGCTAGTGCCTCGCCGGGGGCGCGGACCCAACGGAGTATGCCGGTCGCAGGCTGCGCGTCGCCGCGCGCGATGCCGATCAGAACCACACCGCCAACCGCAGCAGCAACTGCGAGCCATCCCGTTGCACTCAGATGATCGCCGAACAACAGGCTCGCGAGCAGTGCCGTCATCACCACATCGAACTTCGGCAGCATCGTGCCGACGGCGAAGTTGCGAAGGGTGAACAGGTAGATCAACAGCCAGGTCGCCGCCACCTGCGCGACCGCTGCGCCAGCTGCGTAGAGCCAAAACGCGATCGGGAATGCGGGCAGCGCGGCGCCGTAGAAACTCTCGACGATGAGGAGATAGACCAGCAGGAACGGCAGGCCGAACAGGGAGCGGACGTAGGTGACCGTCATGGTCGAGAGATGCGCGTTCAGCTGCTTCTGGCCGGCAGTGCGCACGACCTGCATGAGCGCGGCAAACATGCTGATCGGAATCCAGAGCAAGGCCGTCATTTGCTGTGCACTGCCATTGCGAGACCGAAGCGCCGCGTTGGCCGCGCCGTCCCGTCTCCGTGTGAGGCCTGCGCCGTATCACACGTCGCCAGATCACGTACAGCATGACGGCTCGGGGGAAACCGTCTGAGGCAGCGTCGGCAACGCACTTCCGCGACGTTCGTTGATGTTGCCATCCAGATGGGGGACTGCGAAGAAACGAGGGTTCGCTGCTCCCCATTTCACTCCCGAGATTCAACCGCATGACGACTGTTTTGATGATCCACCATCAGCCTGACGACATTCGCGGGATTGTCGAGGCACGCTTTCCTGACGTCACGGTTGGATATGCTGCAAAGCCAGATGAAATTGGTGCGCAGCTTGAGGCGCTCAAACCGGAAGCGGTGTTTTCCATTCAGGACGCCTCACTACCCGGCAAATACCATCATCAAGCGGTGACAGCGCCGAGCGTCAAGTGGGTCCAGGTCGGTGGATCTGGATACGAGCAGATGCAGCCGTTCGATCCGGAGAAAATTGTGCTCACGAACAGTGCCGGTGTTATTGCGCGGCATCTGGCGCAGACTGTGACTGGTGCGATGATTGCGCTCAATGGACACTTCTTTCGTTATCGCGCGCAACAACAGGCTCATGACTGGGCGCCGATACGGTTTCGCCCCATGGCCGGTCAGACACTCCTCGTCGTCGGGCTCGGGCAAATCGGGGACTGGGTTGCGAAGAACGCAAAGGCACTTGGCATGACGGTCCATGCCGTGCGTCGACGACAGGAGCCGGTGGATCATGTCGACCAGCTATTCGCGCCGGATGACCTCATGACCGCGCTCGGTGATGCTGATGTTGTCTCCGTCCATGTGCGCGCGAACAATGAGACGCGGCACATGTTCAACGATGCGGCGTTTGCAGCGATGATGCCGGGGAGTTTTTTTCTGAACACCGCACGCGGGATGGTGTGTGATACGCAAGCGCTGATCGCCGCCCTTGATCGCGGGCATGTGGCAGGAGCCTATCTCGATGTGTTCGAGGAAGAACCGCTGCCGACGTCACACCCGCTTTGGGATCGGGACGACGTGTTCATGATGCCGCACAGCTCTGACAACATCGTCGGGTGGGAGACCGCGTTTACGGAGTTTTTCGCGGACAATCTCGAGCGCTGGCGCGCCGGGATGCCGCTCGTGAATACGATCCAAGGCTGAGCGGGGCATGGCACGGAAACGGCGCGCGCAATCGCCGGAGAAGGTGGTCAATCTCGCGCTGCAGGGCGGAGGCGCGCACGGAGCGTTTGCCTGGGGTGTTCTTGACGCGCTGCTTGCAGATCCGCGCATCTCGTTCGAGGCGGCCACTTCGGCTTCCGCCGGCTCGATGAATGCGGTTGTGCTCGCGCACGGGCTGACCGTCGGCGGTCGGGACGGGGCGCGGCAGGCGTTGCAGGATTTCTGGGAACAGATCAGCGGCGCATCACGCCTGATCCCTGATGTTTCGAACGGACCCTTCTCTGTACCGCCGTTCATGGGAATGGATTGGCAACCGTTCTTCCGGGATTTCATCGTCGATACGATGACGCGGCTGACGTCGCCCTATCAGTTCAATCCCTTGAACATCAATCCGCTGCGACAGGTTCTCGAGCGCATCGTCGATTTCGAGCGCTTGCGCGCGGCGTGTCCGCTGAAACTTTTTCTCTCCGCAACGAACGTGCGTACGGGAAAGATCAAGGTTTTCGAGAACGACGAGCTGACTGTGGACGCTGTGCTCGCATCGGCCTGTCTGCCGTTTCTCTTTCAGGCGGTCGAGATCGGGGACGAGGCCTATTGGGACGGCGGATATATGGGCAATCCGCCGATCTATCCTCTGATCTATAGCGCCGAGAGCCGCGACGTCGTGATCGTGCACATCAATCCGCTGACGCGTCCGGATGTGCCACGTGACGCGTCCTCGATCATGGATCGCGTGAACGAGATTTCGTTCAACTCGTCGTTGATGCGGGAAATGCGCGCTATCGCATTCGTCACGGAGCTGATCGACGCCGGGCAGATCAAGACGCGCGAGTTGCGCAAGATGCTGATCCACTCGATCGAGAGCGACACACTGATGCGCACGCTCACGGCATCCAGCAAGCTCAGCCCGGACTGGGGGTTTTTGCAGTCATTGCGGGATGAGGGGAGCGCGCGGGCGACGGAGTGGATGAACACGCATCATGACGACATCGGCCAGACATCCACCGTCGACATTCGCGAACGCTATTTGTGATCCCCCGCCATCGACCTCGCCTGGCCGATGGCGGGAGCACACCGCTGCGGTGACTATTCGACCGTCACGTTAATTCGCTCGGACATGACCGGGGGATTGTGCGGGATGTGGTTCATGTCGCCGAGGACAAGCTGGAGTGTGTGCTTGCCTGTCGGTAGGTCAAGCGTCACCTCGGTCTGGCCGCCACCGAAGTGCACGTGCTGTTCATCGGCCGGGAGCGGATCATTCAGCTCTTCTCCCTCAATCGTCTCGTTGATGATCAGGTGATGGTGGCCGGTATGCTTTTTTTCCGTGCCCGCCGGTGCGACGCCCATGCCGGAGAGACCGAAGCGGATCGTGACCGGGTTCTTCAGCGTTGCGCCGTCTTCAACGCCGATGAAGTAGACCTTTGCGCCTTCCGGCGCCGGCGTATCGCCTGCGAGCGCAGCGGGAGATGCGAGCGAAGCGGCGGCGATCATTGCGGTTGCGGCAATGAGATGTTTCATGGATGTTTCCTTCCCAGTTTGTCTTGTCACACCCCAATAACACGCCATGTGCCGATTTCGTCCGCGAGCCCTGAGCATTTTCTGATGGCGCGTCCCGACCATGCGTTCAGCGAGGGGCTGGTCAGCGCCTTGCCGCACCTGCGCCGGTTCGCCTTCGTGCTGACCGACAGCGAGGGGGATGCGGATGAAATCGGCACATGGCGTGTTATTGGGGTGTGACAAGACAAA
>JBCAXC010000160.1:0-5806 GCA_038534255.1 Pseudomonadota bacterium | reverse complement strand
AATTTTGCGGACGACGAGGCTGCGCACCTGCCAGAGCACGAGCGTGAACCAGGCAACGCCCAGAATCCCGAGGTCAATGAG
This sequence comes from Pseudomonadota bacterium, assembly GCA_038534255.1. Taxonomy (GTDB): domain Bacteria; phylum Pseudomonadota; class Alphaproteobacteria; order Rhizobiales; family CALHAX01; genus CALHAX01. The sequence goes on along the minus strand of JBCAXC010000160.1, from coordinate 5,725 downwards.
CACCTGCACCGCCGCATTGTGCGGATGCCAAGGACAGAACGTGACTCCCGGTCCGCACGGCACGGTCGGCATCGCAAAATTTCACCCCACCTGCAGCCGGCGGTGGCGACTCTGCTGCTCGGGTTTCTGGCCTGTTGTTTCGTGACCGAGGGGCTGTGGCCGTGGTGGTGGTGGCTGAGTGCCGGGATGATTGCGCTCTGGCTCGGGGTGCTTGTCGAGAACGGTGGGCAGGCCGAAGCAATGAGAGAATAAAAAGGCGCGCCGCCTGATGAGCGACGCGCCATTGAACTCTTGTGCGATCGGATGAGGAGAGGGCCTCACCGGATCATTTGATCAGTCACGGCGGGGACGACGGCCACGACCACCGCCGCCACGCGGACCGGTGTCATCGTCTTCCATTCCTTCGATCTGCTCGCCCGTCTCCTGGTTCACGACCTTCATCGACAGGCGCACCTTGCCGCGATCGTCGAGGCCGACGAGTTTCACGTAGACTTCCTGGCCTTCCTTGACGACCTGGTCGACCGTGTCTGGACGCATCTCGCTGGTGAGCTGGGAGATGTGCACGAGGCCATCGCGCGGGCCGAAGAAGTTCACGAATGCGCCGAAATCGACGACCTTCACGACCTTGCCCTTGTAGATGGCGCCCACTTCCGGCTCCGCAACGATCTCGTTGATCATCTGCTTGGCCTTGTTGATGGCTTCAGCGCTGGACCCGGCGATTTTGATGATACCTTCGTCGTCGATGTTCACCTTCGCGCCTGACTCTTCGACGATGCCCCGGATGACGGAGCCGCCGGTGCCGATCACTTCACGGATTTTCTCCGTCTTGATCTGCATCGTCTCGATGCGCGGTGCGTGCTCACCGATGTCATCACGCGCGCCTTCAAGCGCTTTCGACATCTCGCCGAGGATGTGCTTGCGCCCACCCTCCGCCTGATCGAGGGCGATCTTCATGATCTCCTCGGTGATGCCGGTAATCTTGATGTCCATCTGGAGCGAGGTAATGCCCTCCTCCGTTCCGGCGACTTTAAAGTCCATGTCGCCGAGGTGATCCTCGTCACCGAGGATGTCGGAGAGGACGGCGAACTCGTCGCCTTCCTTGATCAGGCCCATCGCGATGCCGGCCACCGGACGCTGCAGCGGGACGCCCGCATCCATCATGGCGAGCGAGGTGCCGCAAACTGTTGCCATTGAGGAGGAACCGTTCGATTCCGTGATCTCGGAGACCGCGCGGATCGTGTACGGGAAATCCTCAGCGGACGGCATCAGCGGCTTGATGGCACGCCAAGCGAGCTTGCCGTGTCCAACCTCGCGACGACCGGTGAAACCGACACGTCCCACTTCGCCAACCGAGTAAGGCGGGAAGTTGTAGTGAAGCAGGAATCGCTCGCGGTACGTGCCCTCGAGCGCATCGACGAACTGCTCGTCTTCACCGGTGCCAAGTGTCGCGACGACCAGTGCCTGCGTTTCACCGCGGGTAAAGAGCGCCGAGCCGTGGGTGCGTGGCAGAACGCCGACTTCCGAGACGATCGGGCGGACGGTTTCAAGGTCGCGGCCGTCGATGCGCTTGCGGGTCTTGAGGATATCGCCACGGACGACATCTTTCTCGAGGTTCTTGAAAACACCGCCGATGACGCTGGCGTTGGCGCCATCTTCGCCGGCAAGTTCGCTCATCACCCTGGATTTCACAGCGGAGACTTTCGCCTGACGCTCCATCTTCTCCGGGGTCGCAAAAGCATCGCGCAGGCCGTCCTCAGCGATGCGCTTCACGTCAGCATCATACTGCGAGGTGTCCGTTGTCTTGACGTCCCACGGCTCCTTCGCAGCCTTCTCCGCCAGCGAGATGATCGCATTGATGACGGGCTGGAAGTGCTCGTGGCCGAACATGACGGCTTTCAGCATCTGGTCTTCCGAAAGCTCTTTGGCTTCCGATTCCACCATAAGGACGGCGTCTCCCGTGCCCGCGACCACGAGGTCGAGATCGGACTGATCCATCTCGTCAACCATCGGGTTCAGCACATACTCACCGTCGATCATGCCGACGCGTGCCGCGCCGATCGGGCCCATGAACGGGACGCCGGAGATGGTGAGCGCAGCAGACGTTGCGACCAGTGCCACGATGTCCGGATCGTTCTCGAGGTCGTGGCTCAACACGGTGCAGATGATCTGCGTTTCATTCTTGAAGCCTGGAGCAAAAAGCGGGCGGATCGGCCGGTCGATCAAACGGGAGACCAGCGTCTCCTTTTCCGACGGGCGCCCTTCGCGCTTGAAGTAGCCGCCTGGGATCTTGCCCGCGGCATAAGACTTCTCCATGTAGTTCACGGTAAGGGGGAAAAAATCGATACCGGCGCGGGGTTCACGTGCAGCAGTTGCGGTGGCGAGCACACTTGTCTCGCCGTAGGTGACGAGCACGGCGCCGTCTGCCTGACGGGCAATGCGGCCGGTTTCGATGGTCAGGGTGCGACCACCCCATTCGAATTCTTCTTTGGCTATCTCAAACATACGTTCGGTCTTTCATTGTGGTGCGTCAGGGCGGATTCCCGGACGCGACTGTGGCTTCGGTTCAGGACCGGAAGCCCGACCCACCCGCCGTCATCTCGACCTGTCGCGGGTGGCCGTTGACCGATCACGACGGGCGGCCGCGACCGAGAGGGCACGGCGAAACTCGCAGGATCGGGAAGGGGATGAAACGCTGCATGCGTGGCTGCGCCCAAACGACAACGCGCCCCCGAATGGAGGCGCGTGCGCATGGCATCTCAGCGACGGATCCCGAGCTTCTTGATCAGGTCGCGATATTTTTCTTCGTCGCGCGACTTGATGTAATCGAGATGGCGGCGACGTTGCGACACCATCTTGAGCAGGCCACGACGCGAGTGGTTATCTTTCTTGTGCGTCTTGAAGTGCTCGGTCAGGTTGGTGATCCGTTCGGTCAGAACGGCAACCTGGACTTCCGGCGATCCGGTATCCTGCGGATTGATCGCGTATTCCTTGATGAGCGCCTGTTTGCGCTCGGCTTCGATCGACATCGTCTACTCCTCGTCCGGTTGTCGGTCGGCTCAGCTGTCACGCCGCGTCACAGGTGATCATCCGGGCAGATTGAACACCCGCGTGGGGCGCATCTCGCCGTGATGGATTTCACCAAGCGCGACGAGCGTGCCGCGCGACAGGGCGTAAACCGGGCCTTTCAGGATGGGCGCGTCCCGGCCTCGCAAGAGAACCGACTGCCCCCGTTTCAATCGTGCTGCGTCATCTGAACTGATCGGCAGGGCCGGGATGTCGTCCAGCGCACTCTCGACAGGTGCGAGTACGCCGTCCAGTTCGGCACGATCGGCGGCCTTATCGCTCAATTCCTCGAGCTTAGCCAGTGAAATCGAATCGTCTTCGCTGAACGGGCCGACCCGGGTACGGCGGAGGGCTGTCACGTGCCCGAGACAGCCAAGCGTTTCGCCAATATCGCGGGCCAGCGCGCGGACATAGGTGCCCTTGCCGCAAACCGCTTCGAAGACTGCGGTGTCGGTGTCCGGACAGTCGATCAGGTCGAGCGTCTCGACCACGACGTCGCGCGCGGCGATCTCGAACTGTTCTCCGTCGCGCGCGAGGTCATAGGCGCGCTCGCCGTCTATGCGGATGGCGGAGAATTTTGGCGGGATCTGGCGGATGTCGCCCATGAAGGCCGGAAGTGCTGCCTCAATCTCCGCGCGCGGAGGTCGCGCGTCGCGCGTCTCGACAATCTCGCCTTCGGTGTCGTCGGTTGTCGTGCATGCGCCCCAACGCACGGTGAACCGGTAGCCCTTCGTGCCGTCCATGACGAACGGGACGGTCTTCGTCGCCTCGCCAAGCGCAAGCGGGAGGATACCTGTTGCGAGCGGATCGAGCGTGCCCGCGTGACCGGCCTTTTGCGCGTCGAACATGCGCTTGGTCATGCCGACAGCTTTGGTTGACGTGATGCCGAGCGGTTTGTCGAGAATCAGCCAGCCGCTGACGGGTCTGCCGCGCTTCTTGCGTGCCATTGGAAGAACTTCATTGGTGATTGGGTCGCGCGACTGCTGCGTCATGGATGACGTCATGGCAAGGCGCTTGTCGATGTCGAATTCAGGTGTCGTCGTCGAGATCCTGCGCCACCTTGGGTGTCTTGAGGGCGCGATCGATCTTCTGGCTCTCGTCAAATGATCTGTCGATGCGGAAATCGAGCGCAGGGGTGAACTTCAGGTCGATGTTGTGGCCGAGCTCGCCGCGGAGGAATTTGGCGTGCCGGTTCAGAGCGGGGAGGACGATATCTGCGTTTTTGCCGCCGAGCGGCATGACGTATGCGGTTGCGTTCCGGCCGTCGGGGCTCACACGCACCTCTGAGACAGTAATGAAAGCGCCGGTGAGGTCATCATCGCGAATCTCCGTATCGCGAAAAATCTCCGCCAGTGCGTGGCGCACGACCTCGCCCATCCGGAGCTGGCGTTGCGAGGGGCCGCTGCTGCGATGTGTGCGGTCAGCCATTGATTCTCTCCATCGCCAGCTGGTGAAACGCGATCGCATCCTCCGGGTCAGCAAAGCCGCGATCAGGAACGGCAAAACCGGCGATACCGGGGGTCCAGAGGATGGTGCGGTTGTCGCGTCGGTCGATCCGGGCGAAACCGTCCCAACCAATCGAGCTGGCCACTGATCCGTTCAGGATCTCGACGCCTGCTTCGTCGGCCGTCATTGCGAACTCACTCTTGTCGAGGCTTTGCGAGCGGAAGCGACGGCGGACAATCCACGGCTCCAGCAGGCGGCGCATGGCGACGAGCGCCGCAACGTAACCGACGCAAAGACCGGCGTAGGTCCAGTTGCCCTGCGCGGCGAAAACCACGGCACCGAGGCCAGCGAGCACGAAAACAACGATGTCTGCGTAGCGCACGAAGCTTTCGGAGCGACGACGCGCCTTGTGGGCCGCCGTCAGCACCTGGAAGTCTTCAAGTGACATCCACCACGACGCTTCGAGACGCACGACGTCCTCGCTGTGTCAGACGCGCTGCCCGGTCAGAGCGAGCGCGCGACTTCTTCCGTGGTGAAGCACTCGATGACGTCGCCGACGCGCATGTCTTCGTACTTCTCGAAGGCCATGCCGCATTCCTGACCGCCCTGGACTTCCTTCACTTCGTCCTTGAAGCGCTTGAGCGTCGAGAGCGTGCCTTCGTGGATGACGACATCGTCGCGGATCAGGCGGACTTTTGCGCCGCGTTCCACACGACCTTCGGTGACACGACACCCGGCGACCTTGCCTGTCTTCGAGATGTTGAAGATCTCGAGGATCTCGGCGTTGCCGAGGAAGGTTTCGCGGATCGTCGGTGCCAACATGCCGGACATGGCATCCTTCACGTCGTTCACGATGTCATAGATGATCGCGTACTGACGGATCTCGACGCCGTTCGACGATGCGGCCTGCTTGGCCTGCGAGTTCGCCCGGGTATTGAAGGCCATCACGACCGCGTTTGATGCGGCTGCGAGGGAGACATCGGACTCGGTCACCCCACCAACGCCAGAGTGGATGATCCGTGCTGCCACTTCCTCGGTGTTGAGTTTTTCGAGCGCTCCGGCAATTGCCTCTGCGGAGCCCTGCACGTCGGCTTTCACAAGGAGCGGGAACTCCTGAAGATCCGCTTCCTTGAGCTGGCTCATCATCTGCTCAAGCGACCGCGCTCCGCCCGTACCGGCCGCACGTGCACGACGGCGTTCGCGCACCACGTATTCG
>JBCAXC010000159.1:0-5810 GCA_038534255.1 Pseudomonadota bacterium | reverse complement strand
ATTACGGCTGGCGTGTTGTAGTACTTGTCGGAAAACGCGATTGTTTTCTTGCGCTCAGCCGTAATCGACATGGACGCAACGATGGCATCGATCTTCTTGGCGACGAGCGCCGGGATGATCCCGTCCCACGCGATCGGTGTCCAGACGCACTCTTCGCCCATCGCCTTGCAGAGCGCTTCGCCAATCTCGATTTCCCAGCCCTTCTGGTTGCCGGCGCTGTCTTTCTCAGCGAACGGCGGGTAGGGCGACGAGTCGAGGCCGAGCTTGATCTGCGCGGACGCAGCGCCCGTTCCGAGGCCGAGTGTGACGGCCGCAATCGCCACGAGTTTCAGTAGTGATTTCATGAGTATACTCCCTTTAGCTACACTCTGATGTCGTTGTGGCACGTCTGGCATTAACTGCCAACGCTGCGCACAAACGCACGTGTGCGTTCGCTCTGCGCACCACCGAAAATCTGTGACGGCGGGCCTTCCTCCTCGACGCGCCCCTGATGGAGATACATGACCTGGCTCGAGACATCACGGGCGAATGCCATCTCGTGGGTGACGAGGATCATCGTCCGGCCTTCGTCCGCCAGTCCGCGCATCACACGCAGAACCTCCCCAACAAGTTCCGGGTCAAGCGCTGACGTCGGTTCATCGAAGAGCAGCACGCGCGGTTCCATCGCGAGCGCCCGCGCGATCGCCGCACGCTGCTGCTGACCGCCGGAGAGAAATGCCGGATATTGATCTTTCTTGTCGATCAGCCCGACCCGTTCGAGCAATGCCTCACCGCGATCCCGCGCTTCGGCCTTGGGAAGTCTCAGCACCTGGATCGGCGCTTCGATGACGTTTTGCAGGACGGTCATGTGCGCCCAGAGATTGAAACTCTGGAACACCATGCCGAGCTCGGTGCGCAGCCGCTCCACCTGACGTTTGTCTGACGGTTCGCGCTGTCCGTTTCGCACCGGGCCGAACGCGATATCCTCCCCGTCAATGCGGATGTCGCCCGCAGAGGGAAGCTCGAGCAGATTGATGCAGCGCAGAAACGTGCTCTTGCCTGAACCGCTTGCCCCGATGATCGACACCACATCGCCCTCATGGGCTTCAAGCGAGATGCCTTTCAGAACCTCCAGTTCGCCGAAACTCTTGTGAAGATCGCGAACCTCGACGACGGGCACGCCCGGCGCGTCTGATGATGGGGTGCCGGTGTCAGGGGTCATGCATCAAAAGCCCAGTGAGATGTCACGGTGCACGGAGTTGCATGACGCGATCTCAAGCGCTTGCGCACGCGGCAAACGGGGCTGGAGGCGCAGACCAATGGTCTCACGAATTGCCGCCTCATAGGTCTTGAGCCCGGGCAGCACCGTCTCCGCCGCTTTGCGGCGCGCGGCAACGTCCTTTTGCAGCTCAGCGATCGCATCCTCGAAGTTCTTCGCCAGCTTCGGATCGTCCAGCCGTCCCTTTTTGATCAATCGACGCGCGCGAGAGAGACGCGACGTGATCTTCGATGCGCCCTGTGCCGAGCGGATCTTGCGCGACACGGCCTTGATCGCATCTTCCGACGTCTCCTTGTCTGCGGTCGAAGCGTTGGCGGCGATGGCCACGACGTCCGCCTCCAGCGCGGCCAGTTCGTCGGTCGTCCCAAGCACGGTGATCGCCTCACGGATCGGCTCGTACGCCTGATCAACGCCACTGCGATAGGCCCGCCGCGACTTGAGTTCAGCCTGCGTCAGCTTGGCGAATGCGGTGTTGCGCGGCGTCCAGTCCTCAGGGATCTGCGCAGTCAGCGCTTTTTGCTCCGCCTGGAGCTCACCGATATGCGCGCGGGCTGCATCCGTGCCTTCACGCCGCAGCGCCTCAATCTCCCGATCCATCTGCCGGACGCGACGCTGGATGGAGCGCACCGTGCGATGCATTGGTGCGTAGGCGGGCGCGGCCTGTGTCACCGCGTCCTCGGCGGCCTTGATGCGCGCAATGTTGTCAAATGAGGCCAGCGCCTTGTCGAACGAGCCCTCCACTGGCGAGCGAAGTTTCTTTGGAAGCTCACCGGTTGGCAGTGCCCGCGCCTTCGCAATCGCCGCACGGATCGCCTCGCCTCGCTTGTCGTATTCGAGGAAGACATATTGCTCCATGCAATGCTGCAGCCGCGGATTGACCGGTGGCGGCGCCGTCTCAGAGGTGAGCGAAAGTCGCGTCGGCAGATAGTTCACCAGCGGCGGATAGAGCCCGACAATACTGAGCGCGATCAACTGCAGCCCGATGAATGGCACCACGCCCTTGTAGATGTCGATCGTCTTGACGACTGCCGGCGCGACGCCGCGGAGATAAAAGAGCGCAAAACCAAACGGCGGCGTCAGGAACGACGTCTGGATGTTCAGCCCGATCATGACGCCAAGCCAGACCGCCGTGATGTTGGCAGACGGATCCATCAGCAGGATCGGCGCGACGATTGGCACGACGACCACTGCGATCTCGATGAAGTCGAGGAAGAACCCGAGGAGGAAAATCACGGCCATCACGATGATGAACTGCGACCAGAATCCACCCGGCAGCGATGTGAGGAATTCCTTCACCAGCTCTTCACCGCCGAACGCGCGGAACGCCGCTGTCAGCATCGCCGCACCAAGCAGGATGATAAAGACCAGCGATGTGGTCTTCGCGGTCTCGAGCATTACCCCGCGTAGCGTGTCCTCAATCCGGAACGTCCGCCAGAGCGACCACAGCACCGCGATCATGAACCCGGTCACGGCAACAACGCCGAGCGCGACGCCGACCGCATCGTTATCGGTTTTGATGGCGCGCACGTTCGTGTCGTAGTTATTGACGATGACCGTGATCACGAGCAGCGAGACGGCAGCGATGATCGCCGGCCAGAAGGCGCGCGCCTCGCCCGCTTTCAAGCGATAGCCCGCCATGATCGTCGCGCCGATCGCGCCAATGGCACCGGCCTGGTTGACGGTCGCGATCCCGAGAATGATCGACCCAAGCACCGCGAAGATCAGCGTGAGCGGCGGAACCAGCGTGATGGCGACTTTGAGCGCCAGATGGCGATCGAACGCGCCCTCGAACGGCACAGATGGCGCCACCTTCGGACGCAGGAACGAGATCACCAGAATGTAGAGCATGAACAGCCCGACAAGCACGAGCCCGGGCACAAGCGCTCCGAGGAACATGTCGCCTGCACTCGTGGAGATCACACCGAACTCGGACGGCAGCGTGAACGTGCCGGGGTTCGCGTCCTTGTAGAGCGTCTCGCGCGCCACCGATGCCTGATCAACCGCATTCGAAAGCTGGTCAGCCAGGATGATCAATACGATCGAAGGCGGAATGATCTGTCCGAGCGTGCCTGACGCCGCGATCGTGCCGGTCGCGAGCGGCACGGAATAATTGTTGCGCAGCATCGCCGGCAGCGAGATCAGCCCCATGGCGACGACGGTCGCGCCGAGAATACCCGTCGTGGCCGCGAGTAACGCGCCGACGAAGACGACCGAGATGCCAAGGCCACCTTTCACCGGGCCGAACAGCTGGGCCATCGTCAGAAGCAGATCTTCCGCGATCTTCGAGCGCTGCAGCATGATCCCCATGAAGACGAACAATGGGATCGCGATCAGCGTATCGCGCTCGACTTCCCAGTAGATGCCGCGGAAGTTCGTGACCCCCGCCGTCAGCCAGTTGACGGCATCTCCGCTGGCAAAATAGGCGCCCGTATTGCCTTCAAAGAGATAACCGCTGCCGGCTGCCAGCAGGATCGTGATGATCGCTGAGCCTGGAAGCGCAAAGGCAACCGGAAATCCAGAGCCGAGCGCCGTCGCCATGATGATGACGAGGAGAGCGAGAAAAAACAGTTCCATCGTTTAGTGCCCCGCGCCGATCGCTGCCATCGGATCGTCTTCGGGCCCCATGTCCCGCCCGCCCGGATCGCCGCGCCAGTCGGCGACGCTTTCCATCAGGTAGGCGCAAAACTGGACCATCATGGTTGTGGCGAACACGCCGAGAAACCCGGCCATCAGATACTTCACATACATGCCGAAACCGGACTGGGAGACTTCGGCGGAAAGCAGCGGCGCATTGATGATGCTCGATTTGCTGGCGAGCCCCAGATAGAGCACGACCCAGCAGAACAGGATGCCGAGCAGCACGCAGCCGATCGCGTTCACCCGACCCTTCGTCGGGCGGGAGAAACCGGCGTAGAGCACGTCCACGCGGACATGCCCCTCATCCATCAGCGTGTACGCCGAGGCGAAGAGAAAGAGCGCGGCATACCAGAAGCGAACCAGATCCCCCATGAACGCCTGCTCATAGGAGAAGATGAAGCGCGCCAGAACGATCTGCAGTTCGGCGACCACGACCAGCAGCGTCAGCCAGGTAAACCCGAGTGTCTTCGTGAACGCGGCAAGCACGAACCCGGCGATGATCAGGGGCAGGTGGATGAAAGGAGCGCGCCAGCGCGAGAGGCTCATCTTCGAGGCAAGGTCATCGCCGAAGACGCCCGCGAGGAGATCCTCCACCCGCAGGAACGAGATCACCATGTCGGCAAGCCCGACAAACAGCACGGCCCAGAAACACGCGCGCACCATGTAATTGACGAACCGCGTGAGAATTTCACTGTCCGCCCGCAGGCTCCGCGCACTCGTCCGCAGAACGAACAGAACAGGGACAATAATGCAGGCGAGGTAGAGCACGCCCTGTAGCCCGCCGAGAACGAGCGAACCCTCGCCACCGATCAGCGCACCGGCACCCGGCCATTCAAGCCAGTAATTCAGATAGTTGTTCAGCAGAAAGCCAAAGGTGAGAGCGACCATCGCCCATGCGAAAATGCGCACGAACGTTGTCCCGCCCGTGCCCTGATATGGTCCGTGATCTGTTTGGTCTGACACTGGCCAGCCGCTCCCCCGGTTGTCGTCTGGTCCGCGAAACGACGCGCCGCACAGCGCGTTGACGCAAACTCGAGCTGCGCGATCAACGCATCCCCCGATGCGGCGCAACATCAACTGTTCGTCTCACGCGCAAACTGCCCGTGCGTGCTGTTCACACTCGCCGACCGTCGCCGACATTTGCGCGACAATAGGACAGCAAGGCCCAAGCGTCACGTTATCTTCACATGCTGCAATGCGAACGAAGTAATTGCGAGTCTCGCAGCACCGCGTCCGACACAAAGCCGCGAGGCCTGTTGCGCTGTGACACGCGCAAGTCAGCTCCGGGACAGACGCGCAGGGATTTACGCGTCGCGCGCAAAAAAAAGGCGGAGCCGCAAAAGCAGCTCCGCCAATATCATGCTCCAGCATCATTCGCCGGAGCCGCAGTCCACTTACTCGACGCCGAGCACGCGGTTGCGCTCTTGCAGGTACGCACCATCCGACAGGTTCATCCATGCGCCGTACTCTTTCCGCGCGCTCAGGAAGCTCTCGTGGATCTTCTTGGCAAGCGGTGAATGGTCGACCACGGTCGAGAACACTTCTTCGGCGGCCTCACCGAAGCTGTCGTACACGTCTTCGTTGAAGCGACGCAGCTTCACGCCGTGCTCGTTCCGCAGCTTGGCGAGGAACTGACCGTTCTTGGCGTTGTATTCCGCCATCAGGTCGTTGTTTTCTGCCTGACAGGCCGCCGCGATTGCCGCTTTCTGGAAATCAGTGAGCTTGCCGTACCATTCCGCGTTCATGCCGAGGTCGAGCTGTGAGGCCGGCTCGTGCATGCCCGGGTAGTAGTAGAACTTCGCAGCTTCGTAGAACTTCATCGCATAGTCGTTCCACGGGCCGACCCATTCCGTCGCGTCGATCGCACCGGAGACGAGGTTTTCGTAGATCTGGCCGCCCGGCAGCGAGACCGGCG